>JALUFI010000228.1 GCA_027043685.1 Pyrodictiaceae archaeon | reverse complement strand
GGCGCGCCCTCCCTCTCGGCGAGGGGGCCGGGGTGCCCGAGGTACTCGAGGAGGTGGCCTGCGGGGTCCAGGCTCGCGAGGAGCACCCTCCAGCCCTGCTCGGCGGCCTCCACCGCTAGGCGGAGGCTGCTAGTCGTCTTCCCCACCCCGCCCTTCCCCATGAACATGGCGACGTGGGGCTTCTCCCACTCCTCGGTGCGGAACGCGTCCATGAGCCCCGGCAAGGCCCCCGTGCACCCCCGGCGGGGTCCACTGGTTCACCTACCCGTGTCCTCCCCCGGCTACCACTCGCCGCCGAGGCGGCTGAAGAGGTCGGAGACCACGTCGCCGCCCCTCCAGGTGCGCTCGTAGAGGATGCGTACCTCGTCCTCCAGCAGCGGGGCCAGCTCCGCGGCGAGGCCCAGGGGGGCCACGGGGAGCCCCACGAGGCCCCCGAGGACGAGGGTTAGGAAGGCGTGCTCCAGCTCAAGCATCTCCAGCTCCAGGGCCTCCGTGCTCTGCTCGACGAGGGCCACGTGCATGCCCACTAGGAAGTCCCGTAGCTCCCTCGCCAGCCGCCCTAGTAGGCGGCGCAGGCCAGCCAAGGCCACTATTCCCTCACCTAGTGGCTGCGTATGGGGGCGTGGCGGGGCCCTGCGGCCCCGTGGAGGAAAAGACCGTGGGGGTGATGCGTGGCTCCTGGGAGGGGCTTGGGGCTAGGGCCTGGCTGCCTCCGCCTCCCTCGCCGCCTCTATCCTTGCGCGGCGGAGCCCAGTGACGTAGAGGTAGATTAGCAGGAAGTCCACGGCCAGCGAGATGGCCACTATTACGCCGGTGCCTATCTTCTGTATCGCTGGGTAGGTCGGCATAACCATTGCCATCCACCAGATGAGCGCCAGTGTCACAGTTATCCATAGGAACCACGCCGGCGCCTGTATCAGCAGGTTTGTCCTCATGTCGCGCTTGCGGAGCACCGCGTACACCCATAGGGCGCTGGTCAGCAGTGCTAGCGCAGCGAGTAGCTGGTTGACGCCGGAGAAGGCCGGCCAGACTATCTTGAACGCCGGCACAATCTTTGTCTTGCCGTTGGGCAGTATTATCGTTACGTTGGGGTAGGCTAGGGCTAGGCCTGCCAGCACCGCTATGGCGCTGGCGACGTACTTGTTCGCGAGTATCTTGTAGCCGGTGGGGCTCCTGTCGGCGAGCCAGTCGAACATCTCCTGCCACGCGAACCTCGCCAGCCTCGTCGCCGTGTCGAGGGTTGTGAGCACGAAGGTGGCCAGAGCTATGCCCGCGAACTGCATCATAACCTTTGCCGCGGCCATGTTGCCTCCAAGGGCCTCGCCCACCATGAAGCCGTAGCCGGTGGTGAAGCGCTGGACAGCGTTGAAGCCCAGCACGCCGTTGGCCTTGTAGGCGTCCAGGAGGCCCGGCGCGGCGTACTGGAGGAACCTTGGGAAGTCTGGGTGGCTCCACGCGAACGCTATGGGTATAATCACCGCCATGCTGCTGACGGCGCCCTCGGTGAGCATGCCGCCGTAGCCTATGAGGAGCGCGTCCAGCTCGTTGGCTAGCTGCTTGCTAGTGGTGCCGCTAGCGACCACGCTGTGGAAGCCGCTGAGGCTGCCGCACGCGATTATCAGTGGTATTGCTGGCCAGAACGGCGTCGGCACATGGTGCTTCCCTGCCCCGAATATCGGTGGAGCGAAGCTGGTGTAGGCGGGGCCGGTCAGGCCCTGGGTGGCTATGCCGAGGCTGCCGAGTATCGCTAGGGCGACGAAGCCCCAGAGGACGTAGGCGTTGAGGTAGTCCCTGGGCTGCAGCAGGTACCAGACGGGGAGCACGCTCGCTATGAAGCTGTAGGCCGCGAGCAGGAGCAGCCAGGTGTGGTAGGCGTCGCCGGGTATCAGGAAGGGATACTTTATCGCGAACGCTATGCCGCCGAGCAGCAGCGCTATAGCTATCACTGTGCTCGCGGATGGGCTCATCCTTGTACGGTAGAGGAGGAAGCCCAGCAGCACAGCTATCGGCATGTATATCATAGCCTTGGTGGCGGCGCTGGGCTGCTTCGCGAACAATAGGGCGTTGACGCTGAAGAAGGCGGCAAGCACCAGTATCAGGGCGAAGTACACGTACAGCAGGAACACGTACTTAGCCTTCCTCTCCATCACGTTCTCCGAGACAGTCATTATCGAGACTCCGCCGTGCCGGACGCTGGCCATCAGGGAGAGGTAGTCGTGCACTGCGCCGATGAAGACGTTGCCGAATATCACCCATAGCAGCGGGAGGCCCCAGCCATACGCCATCGCTATCGCGGGCCCCACTATGGGGCCCGCGCCCGCTATGCTGGCGAAGTGGTGGCCGTAGAGCACGTACTTGTTCGCCGGCACGTAGTCGACGCCGTCAAACTTCGTGTAGGCCGGGGTCTTCCTCGAGGCGCTGGCCTGCACCACCTGGCGCTCCAGTATCCTCCTGCCGTAGTAGATGTAGGCGGCAGCGTATATCGCGAGAACGGTTAGGGCGATCAGGCCCGCGGGCACGGAGGCCACGACGATCCACCCCTCTCTACTGCTGTGGCTTTATCGAGGCGGGGGCCTCGCCGTAGGCTATGGCGGGGCCCAGCATGAGGAGGAACCAGCCCACGAGCACAGCGACTGCGTCGGGGGT
>JALUFI010000227.1 GCA_027043685.1 Pyrodictiaceae archaeon | reverse complement strand
GACTACTATGTTCATCGTGGCGGGCGGCATCGGGGCCTCCAGGAGCGCCGCCGCCCTCCACAGCCCGGTGAGCCCCGCGGCGCCTACAGCAGCCGCGGCTATCGCGGGCTCCACGGCGAGCCTCCACGCCGCAACCACCGCGACCGGCTTGTCGAGCCGCAGCCCCGCCCTCGCGAGCGTCTCCCCGACGAGGTAGAAGCTTGCAAGCGTGGCCCAGGAGCCTGCCGTGTAGAGCACGTGGGCCAGGTGCTCAGCCCCGGGCGGCAGCCCAGGGACACGGGCGAGGGAAGCGGCGAGTATCGCGTACACCGGGGGATACGTGGCCACTGTCCTCGCGACCCTGCCCGCCGCCGAGCCCCGGGCCCTGGGGCTGTAGAGCCCCACCACGACAGGCACCACGGCCGCGGTTATCAGGTTGACCACTGCGGAGTACACCGCCGCGGGCCCGGCGTCGCCGTAGAGCAGGGTCATCAGGGGTATGGGGAGGAAGGCTGCGTTGTGTATCCCCGCGGCGAGCACCGCCGCCCCCACAGTCTCCCTTGGGTAGCCCCGGAGCAGCCTGGGCACGAAGAGAGAGGCCGTGCCGAGGGCGCCGAGCACGCTCGCGGCAACCACGAGGGAGAACTCGGCGAGCACCCCCAGGGGGACGCTGTAGACCTTGTAGAAGACGAGGGCGGGCACCGCCGCGTAGAAGAGGAGGTCCGCTATGGCCTCCGAGACGCGGCGGCTCCACGGCCTCCCCGCGGAGAGCAGCCCAGCCGTGAACAACGCGGCCGCAATGGATACCCCGAGGATCCTCGAGGCCTCCACAGCCCCACAGACCTCCCACGGCTGGCTCGCGGCCCTGCTAATCGCCCGCTCCGGCGCCCTACAGGAGGACAGTGCTTAAGCCTGGCCCCCTGCATAGACGCGCCTAGGCCTCGCCCAGGGCCTCGATGCTCCTCCTGGCGAGGGCGTAGAGGGGGGCGAGGCTGAGCCTCATCACGGGGACGCCGGAGGCGTATATCTGGGCGGCGACGAGGACGGCGAAGAGGAGGCTGTAGAGGGGGCCGAGCCTCTCCCCCCTGGAGAGGCCCTCCTCGTCGCTCCTCCGGAGCACCTCGAGACCTTTCATCAATGTGCTGGTCTCCTTCTCGCCCTTCTCGGCGAGGAAGCCCCTCAACGCGCCGTAGACCAGGCCGGGGAGCCTCTCCCTCACAGCCCGGCCTCCCCTCGCGGCCTCCTCGGCGGCGTTGTGAGCGTACATTATGAAGAGGGGGAGCGCGTCCTCGACGACGTCCGCCTTGGGCTCCAGGGCGGTGGGGACGACGTGGCGGTAGTAGGTTATCCTGGAGGACTCCCTCACCTGGTAGAGGCTCTCCGGGGGCAGCGCTTCCTCGAGGAGCCTCCTGGCCCCGTCGAGGCGGCTCCAGAGCGGCGTGCCCTCATACATGTACGCGGCGGCCGCGGCCACCACGACGGGCCCGCGCCTAGGCTTCTCCCCCGTCACGCCTCACCGCCCCCCTCTAGGAGCCCCTTGCTGCGGAGGAGGCCGCGTATCGCCTCCCTGGCCCGGGCCCCGGCGGGCTCGCCTAGGGCGCGGCGGGTTAGGCGGCAGAAGCTGCACTCCCCTCCCGCCGATATGAGGCCGCAGACCCTGCAGGGCTTGGCCTCCCACTCACCGCCGGCCTCCTCCCTGGCGAGCCTCTCGTAGAGAGGAACCGCCTTCTCCAGCCTCCGGAGCGCGGATATCTTGAGCCCGGGGTGGCTCTCCTCGAGCCGGTTAAGCGCGTCCTTGATGCCGTGCTCCAGGGGCTGCCTCGGCCTGTAGGGGCACTCCTCGTGGAGGAAGGGGAGACCCTCGACCAGGCTGTAGACGAGGGTCTCTCTCTCGAAGACCTCGTAGAGGGGTCGGAGCCTCCCCACCGCCAGCCCCGGGATGCTCGGGGTGGCGGGGCCGAGCTTGGAGAGGGAGGCGTGGTCCTGGTTGAGGAACCCCTTGACCGCGTAGGCTAGGACGTCGTCCCCGTTGTGGCCCAGTGCCACGTAGTCGGCGCCAAGCTCCACCGCGATGGCGTTGAGTATCCAGCGCTTCACGACCCCGCAGACGCTGCAGACGGGACGCCGAGCCCTCCGAGCCAGCTCCGGCACGGAGGCACCCACCACCTCCTCGACGCTCACCACGACGCAGGGGACGCCGAGCCTCCCGCAGGCCTCCTCCGCTGCCCTCCGGGACCCCGAGGAGTAGCCCCCCAGCCCCAGCTCAATGAAGACCCCGATAACACGTGTGCCAGCCTCCCTGGCGTGCTTCACGAGCGAGGCCAGCATCGCGACGCTGTCCTTGCCACCCGAGACAGCGGCGACGACGAGGCCGCTGGGGCGGAGGGCCCCCATCCTCCTCAGCACCCGGCCAACCTTCCTGTCAACAAACTCCACGAAGTGCCTTGGGCAGAACGCGGCCCGTGCATAAGGCACGTAGACCACAGCGGGAGCGCCGCAGACGCTGCACCGCCTGGCAGGCGAGCCCCGCGAACCAGCCTCGCCCATAGCGCGCAGACACACCCCGTGGAGGAGGAGAGGGCCACCGGGCCCCCGGAGGGGTAGAAGGGCTAGCCGCCGCTCACAACCCGGTACACGGTAACCTCCTCCCCGTCCTGGAGCCTCTCCTCCTCCAGCAGCGGCCTCCCAGCC
>JALUFI010000226.1 GCA_027043685.1 Pyrodictiaceae archaeon | reverse complement strand
GGGCGGGAGCACGCGTCTCGGGCACCCCATAGCGTGGGAGCCGGAGCCCGTGCCGGAGCCCTGGGTCTACGAGTACGGTGTAGCCCCGGTGCTGCGCTCCTACCTGCCCGTGTTCCGGGACGCCCCTAGCCCCGACGCGGCCTGGGCGGGGTTCTACGACGTGAGCATTGACTCTAGGCCGGTGGTTGAGTCGCCTTGCGAGGGCCTCGTGTTCGCCGGCGGCACGAGCGGCAGCGGGATAATGAAGGCCGACGCGGTGGGCAGGGCGGCGGCGAGCCTGGCGATGGGGTTGGAGGAGGCGGTGCTCCACGGTGGCAGGAGGATAATGCTCCGGGAGCTGGGGCTCAGGGAGAGGAGGGTGGAGCAGGAGCGCCTCGTGATATAGGCGGCGTGGCAGCCCCTATGTAGAGGCTGGGCGCCGCAGCCAGCCCCTCCCCGGAGCGGGGGAGCAGGGTCTGCTTTGCCTAGGAGGCCCCGGGGCGAGGAGGCTCTACGCCTCCTGCGGAGGTATGTGCCGCGTCTCCGCTGGTGCCCTAGCTGCGGGCTCCCCGTGCTGGGCTCGGACCGGTGCCCCAGGTGCGGGGGCCCGACGCTGGAGGTGAGGCTCGCTCCCCCAGGCGACGCTAGGCCGGCCTGGGAGGAGGAGAAGAGGGAGACCTGGAGGAGGGCCGTGGAGGAGCTGGGGAGGGAGGCCGCGGGGAGGCTCCTCGGGGGCCCCGAGGCCTTCTGGCTCTTCAACCCCGTGCAGGCCGTGGACGCGGCCGACGAGATAATAGTCGACGGCCACACGGTCGCGACTAGGCTCTACAACCCCCTCTCCGCCGCGTGGAGGCTGAGGCCGGACAGGGTGGGCGTGGAGATACTCTGCGGCGAGGAGCTGGGCCCATACGCCGTCGCCGAGGAGAGGCTCCGCCCCGGGGCCGTGGTCCGGCCGAGGCGGTGGGGGAGCGGGGCCAGCAGGGAGCCCGGGAGCTACGTGGCCCTCTGCGGCGGGGGGCTCAGCTACGGGGTCGGCAGGGTCCTGGAGAGGGGGGATGTGCGCGTCCTCAAGGCGTGGTACCGGCGGCGCCGTGTCGAGTGGAGGCACCGTCCAAGGAGCTGGAGCGTCGGGGAGGTCGCCGAGGCGAACCGGGACTGGCTCCTCTCGAGGGAGAGGGAGGCGGTTACCTGGCTCCGCGGCGTCATGGAGAGCCACGGGGACACCTTGTTCCTCGCGGGGCTGAGCGGCGGCAAGGACAGCACCGTCTCGGCCACAATAGCCGCGGAGGCCGGCGTGGAGGAGGCATACAGCGTGGACACGGGGGTGGAGCACCCCGAGAGCCTGGAGACAGTGGAGAAGGCCGCCGAGAGGCTGGGGCTCCGGCTCCACCGCGCCGAGGCCGGGGACGCGTTCTGGAGGGGCCTCGAGGCCTACGGGCCCCCCGCCAGGGACTACCGGTGGTGCACCCGGCTCCTCAAGCTAGCGCCCCTCGCCAGGCTCTTCAAGACACTGGCCAAGGGTCGCAGGATAGTCATGGTTACGGGGCAGAGGGGGGCAGAGAGCCCCCAGAGGGCTGCCTCGCCGAGGCTCGCCGAGAGCGGCACCCTGGGCCGCGGCAGGCACCTCGTCGCGGCGCCTATCCAGGAGTGGAGCAGCCTAGAGGTCTACCTCTACATCGTCCTCCGCGGGCTCCCCCTCAACCCCCTCTACCGCCTAGGCTTCGAGAGGATAGGCTGCTACATGTGCCCCGCCAGCCACCTAGCAGAGTTCCGCATCGTCGCCGAGAGGAGGCCCGGGCTATGGGCGCGGTGGGAGAACTGGCTCCGCCGCTACGCCCGCCGGGCCGGGCTCCCCAGGGAGTGGGTCACCTACGGGCTCTGGAGGTGGAGGCTCAGCTACCCGGCCGAGGTACTGGCCCTCATCCGGCGCCTCGGCCTCCGCCCAGCTGAGCTTCTCGAGAGGGCGGCCGCCGCGCAGCTACACGCCGCGAGGGAGTACAGCAGGAGCGGCGAGGCCCTCGTGCTCTCCCCCGCCGCGGCGAGGCCCGCCCCCGGCACGCCCAGGGAGTGGCTCCACGCCGCAGCCATAGACGCCGAGGGGGACGGCGACGCCGCGGAAGCGAGGCTCGCCGGCTGGGTGCTCCGCGTAGACAAGGGGAGAGCCAGGGTGGAGCTGGAGCAGCGGGGCACCCCACCCAGCCCCGTGGAGCTAAGGGCGGCGCTCGCAGCCGCCTCGGCGAGCCTCGTCTGCCTCCGCTGCGGGCTCTGCGCAGAGGCCTGCCCCACGGGGGCCTTCAGGGAGCCGGGCGCCATCGACGTGGGGAAGTGCATACGGTGCAGGGCATGCGTCTGGGCATGCCCCTCCTCGGTGCTCGCCGACCTAGCTATAGGTCTCCTCAAGCCATCGGAGAGGGAGAGGCCGCGCAGGGGCAGAGCGCTGGGCGGGAGGCGCCGCTAGTAGGCGTAGTACTTGCAGTTGAAGCAGTAGTAGGCGTCAAGGCTCCTTATGTAGTAGAGCCTGGAGCCGCAGAGCGGGCACCGGTTACCCGTGAGCGGCCTCCTGAGCCTCACCCGCAGCGTGCCCGGCCTCAGCAGCGGCTTAACCCTCTTAACATGGACGCGGAGCATGCTGTGCCCCTGCTCCCTCGGGGCCCCCTTGTCCCCGGCTGCTTCGCCGCTGCTCAACCCCTACCGG
>JALUFI010000225.1 GCA_027043685.1 Pyrodictiaceae archaeon | reverse complement strand
AGTGGGTGGCTTCTCCGCCTACGCCCTAGCCGCGGGGTACTGGAGGGGCCTGGACCGGGGCAAGAGGGGGGAGTTCACCGGGGTCGAGGCAAGCATAGCGGAGATGCTTAAGCTCGAGAACAAGGTAGAGGAGTACTTCACGATAAGGCTCATGAGGTGGCTCACGGAGGCCACTGAGAAAGCAATCACGCTCACCGTGCTGCCGTTCCTCCCCGGGCTCACCGGGCACCCCGAGGAAGCGGAGAGGCTCCTAGCCGAGGACCCCAGGCTCGCGGGGCTCCGGGGCAAGACGCTGGAGGAGGCGGAGGAGCAGGCCCTCGCGGTGCTCGGCGAGAAGCTGTACGAGCTGCTGAAGCAGAAGAGCAGGGTCCCCAGGCGCCCCACGGAGGTGATAGGCTTCACCCACTACAGCCGCAGCCTCCCCCTCCCAGACCTCCGCGAGGCCGCCGCAATACTCGCATGCGCTGCCGCAGAGCACCCAGAGACGCTCCCCGCGCTGGGCGTGGCCGAGAAGGAGGCCGCAGCGGCAGCCCACTACCAGTACCGCCGGGGCTTCCACGACCTGGTCTCGGCCGCCGAGGCCCTCCTGGACGCCAAGCCGAGGCACACGCCTCTAGGCAAGCTGCTAGTAGCCGAGATAGAGGCCGAGAAGCCCGGCTGCCCACCAGTCCTCGAGAAGACGGCCAGGCAGCTCGGCGCAGCCAAGCCAGAGGCCGTGGCAGCGGTCAACAACCGCGTCCTCCTCGAATCCGTGGCGGAGGCCGCGGGCTACGAGACCCTCAAGACCCTCATAGAGAAGGGGTGCCTGGTCCCCGAGGAGGGAAGCATCTATGCAGCGCTCGAGAAGACACGGTGCTGAGATCCACGCCGAGATAAGGATACACGGCCTGGGCCCGGCGCTCGCGGAGGCCGCGGCTAGGAGCATACGCCCTGACGACAGGGAGGCCCCGCCGTGGCTACGCATAGAGGAGAAGACGGAGGGCGACGACCTAGTAGTCACGGTCGACATCGTTGACGCCGATGCCGCGAGGCTGGGGAGCCTACGGAACACGGTTGACGAGATACTCTCGGTGCTCTACGCCCTGCTCCGCAGCCTGGAGGAGGCTGCTAAGCCTTTAAAGACGGGGGAGGGGAGCCGCCCCCAGGCCCGGGGAGGGTAAAGGCTTGAGCCGCAGGGTAGGCGGAGCTAGGGACAAGTGGAGGCTCAAGAAGTGGTACGAGGTCATCGCCCCCCAGGTGTTCGGCAACGTCGCCCTAGGCACGACGCCGGCTGATGACCCCCGCAAGCTCATAGGCCGCGTAATGGAGACAACCCTCTACGACATAACCGGTGACTTCTCCCTGGTGCATGTACACCTCTTCTTCCAGATAATAGACGTTGACGAGGAGAACCTCAAAGCCTTCACCAGGTTCAAGGGCCACGAGCTCGCAAGGGACTACATGAAGAGCCTCATAAGGAGGAAGAGCAGCAAGATACAAGGCATATTCAACGTGACAACCAAGGACGGCTACGGGCTAAGGATAACCGGCGTAGCCCTAACCACCTACAGGTGCAAGACGAGCCAGAAGAAGGCGATAAGAAAGATAATGGGCGAGATAATAACCAGGCGCGCCTCCGAGATGACGCTGGACGAGCTGATAAAGGCAATGCTCTTCGGCAGCCTGGCAAACGAGATATTCGAGCAGGCCAAGAAGATCTACCCACTGAGGAAGGTCGAGATATACAAGTCCAAGCTGCTCACAGTGCCCGGGCCCGACGGCAAGCCGCAGCCAGCAGTAGTAGTGTCACCGCTCATGTACGAGATAAGGTAGCGCCGAGCACCGCCGCACCCCTTCTTCCCGAAACGGGTCTAGGAGCCTAACATCTTTCACCCTTCTATTCCAGCAGCCCATTTCGACGGCTCAGCGGGCTAGTCCTTCTCTTCCTCCTGCTCCTCGGTCCTGGCCGGCTGGAGCCCCATGCCGCGCAGCACCGCTAGGAGCCGGTTACGGACACGCTTCTCGTACTTCACGAGCACCGTGTCGCCGCTGTTGAGGCGTAGCCTGGGCAGGTTGTAGGGCGTCACGGCTATCCACTCCCGGCCCCTCCTCACGGCCAGTATGGAGGCGCCGAACTCGTCCAGGCTCTCCGCGAGCTCCTCCAGCTCGACGCTGCGGCCGGCGACGAACATCTCTATGGCCTCCTCCCCGGCCTCTATTAGGGAGGAGAGAACCTCCCGGTACTCCTCCTCGGCGGGCATAACCATTATGTACGTCAATGCGTCCGATATGTCCTCGACCCTGGTTATCAATGCCAGTAGGAGGAACTTGTCGTCGAATCCCTTGTCGAGGGAGAGCACGGAAGCGGTGTTCTTCTCCCTTAGCTCGTCCATGAACATCTCCAGCTCGAGAATCTCGTCGGCCAGCAGCGGGTCCTGGGCCCGGAGCTGGTAGTGGGCAAGCTCGTTCATCACGGGGAGTATCTCTATAGCCGACACCAGGTCCCTGAGCCTCCCCTCCTCTCTCTCAGGGAGCGGCTCCAGCCCCAGGCTCTCCAGCAGCTCGTTCACCGTGTCCTTGGAGCCCCAGACGTAGGCCGTGTCCCCCTCCTCTATCGATACTTCGTTGTCTGGGTCGAGGAGCCACTGGCCTCCCTTTCTCACGGCCAGGACGTCGACACCATACTTGTCGAGCAGCAGGCCGACGCTCCCCAGGCTCCTCCCCGTTATCCGTGCAACGGGCATCGAGGAAAGCGCCATTATCTCTTCATAGATATCCCTTGAGAGCCGGTACCCCCTTATCACCAGGGAGGCTAGGTCCTTGACGGCATCCATTGCCTTATCAACGGCGAGTATATAGGTGTATAGCGGGGCCGCCTTGGTGGCCTCCTCTATGTTCCTCCCAACAGCTATAGCCACGTGGACCATGAGCTGGTACGTGGTCTCGTCGAGGTTCCTCTCGGCCTCTATGGTGGCCATTGCGGCCTCGTGGTCCCCGGCGACGACGGAGTAGATGCCGAGCATCACCGAGGCGTCGAGGCCGCGCTTTATGCGGTGGAGGGCCTCGGTCACGGTTATCGGTTGATAAGTCGGGGGCTTCGGCTTAGCGTGGATGCGGCGGTGAAGCTCAAGCATTACTTCCTTGTTGAGCTGCTCCCTCAAGCCCTCCTACCTTCCCCTCCCAGGGACTGGATTACGGCAGACAAGGCCCCCGGAGCACTATAAAGGGAACGCCCTGGGAGCCGCGCTGCAGCGGCCCCAGCAGCCGCGGGGAGGGGGAGCAGCGGCGGTGAGCGCATGCAGCGCCGCGGCGAGATATGGAGGGACCTACGCGAGGGCCTCGCCTCGCTCATGCTCTGCAACCTGGGGGACTACATCTCCGGCGCCTTCCTCCACCTCTTCAAGCCCGTGATAGAGAGGGCGCCGATAATCCTCGCACTACTCCCCGCAGCCAGCGACGCCCGCGGCGACGTCTACTCCAGCTACGGCTCCAGGCTCGGGACGCTCCTCCACCTCGGCCTCTACCGGCGCCACATAAGGGAGGAGCTTGAAGCACTACTGGTACTCATAGTCCTCGTCAATACCTGGATAGGCGTGCTCGTCACGGTGCTCGGCAGTGTCCTCGGACACGCCTCTATAAGCCTCCTGGACACGGTGTTCATCTCGCTCTTCTCGGCCCTGGTATCCGCTGCCTTCATGATCCCCGCGACGACGTGGCTGGCCTCCTACTCGTTCCGCAGAGGCCTCGACCCAGACAACCTCGTTGCACCGATAGCCACGCTCTTCGGCGACATAGTAACGATACCCTCGATAGTAGCCGGCTACATGGTTGCAGCCAGGCTCCCGGCCCCCGCAAAGACGGGGCTAGTGGCGGCCCTCCTCGCGGCAGCGGCGGCGCTCCTCGCCAGGCTCCTGGGCCGCGGCGCCGGCGCCAGGGCCGCCAGGATACTCCGCGAGAACCTATCCATCATCCTCCTCGCCACGCTGCTCAGCGGCCTCGCAGGCGCCTTCCTAGTCGACAACATGACGAGGCTCCTCAACTGGCCAGGCATACTAGTCGTGGTCCCCGCGTTCCTCGAGGACGGGGGAGCCGTCGCGGTCAGGCTGTCCTCGAAGCTCACCACCCGTCTCCACCTCGGCAGCCTCCGCGCAGCCTGCCGCCCCGACCGCTGGGTTGCCTCGCAGCTCCTCATCTCGCTCCTCCTAGCCCTCCCGGTCTTCACCTCCCTCGGGCTCCTCGGAGCAGCCACAGCCCTCGTGAGCGGGGCACCCGCCGGCTGGGCCGCCAAGGCATTCGCAGCGGTCCTCGCCGCGGGGCTCACGCTGAGCCTCATTGTTAGCCTCCTCAGCTACTGCCTAGCAATAGCCTCCTTCAGGCTTGGCGTTGACCCAGACAATGTGCTGGCACCCCTCCTCACCAGCATCGCCGACATACTCGGCGTGATGACCCTGGTGGCGTACGTCGCGGCAATAACATAGCTTGGCCGGGGTGCCGGGCTCCGCGGCGAATCCCTTCTTATAGCCGCGGGCTCGCGACGCGTCTAAGGAATCTGGGAGGGTGGCTAGCTGTGAGGGTATGGGAGGTAGCTAGGCAGCCCAAGGTTGTGGTGACGCCGGAGACGCCGGTGACTGTTGTCCGCGCAGAGCTGCGGAAAAACGAGGAGCCGATAGCCGTCGTGGTCGACAACGAGAAGAACATGAAGTTCCAGGGATACCTCACCTGGAGGGAGGTAATCCAGGTAACCAGCCACTACTCCAACCTACGCGCAAAGGACCTGGCGCTCGACTGGCCCGTCGCCTACAGGGACGACGACGTAGAGGAAGTAGTGAAGAGGATGGAGGAGGAGAAGGTATACGCAGTCCCCGTCCTCGAGAGCAAGGACAACCCCGTGGTCACCGGCGTGGTCAGCATAGCCGACATAGTTGATGCGCTCCGCGCCGCCGGCTACACGCCGAAGGCAGAGACGGTCGCAGAGGTAATGACCACCGAGAACCTCGAGGAGTACATAACGACGCCGGATGAGAGGGTGAACAGGGTCTGGAGCGACCTGGTCTACCACGGCAAGCTGGGCAAGGTAGTGGTGAGGAGCAAGGACGAACCAATACCCGTGGGCATAATAACCCTCAAGCAGTTCGTGGAGACCGGCAGGTGGTTCTTCCACCGCGAGAGCGAGCGCGGCCTCAAGACGGTAGCGAAGGTCAAGAGGATAATGCTGCGCGGCGCGCCCGTGGCGACCCCGGAGACCCCGATAGAGTACGCTGCCAAGATAATGGTGGAGAACGACTACCCAATACTCCCAGTCATAGACGAGGACACCGGCCGCCTAGTAGGCGTGCTCACGATATACGACGTCGCCCGCGCCTACCTGGAGGGCGCGAAGCCCGGCCGCGCCAAGCCAGCCAAGAAGGCCGTGCTGCCGATAGAGGTGAGGCCCGAGGAGCGCGTCACCTACGCCACCACCGAGCAGGTGCTCCAGCAGGTACTCGTCGCCAAGCCGCAGGCCGAGGCACTGGTGGGCGTCACGGCGGCAGACATAGCTAGGCCGGAGCTGCCCGCGGTAACCATCAACGACACGGTGGAGCACGCCAGGAGGATGATGATACGCTACCGCACCAACTACCTGCTAGTAGTCGACGAGAAGGGCGAGATAGTAGGCGTCGTAACCAAGTGGGGCATGCTCCGCGCAATAGGCCTCAAGGGACCCATCTGGAAGAGGAGGGTGCACGACCGCTACTTCATAGACTACGTGATGGACACCGACATACCGCGCGTGCCCGCGAACGCGAGCATAGAGGAGGTGGCGCTCAAGCTAGCCGAGGCGAAGGCAGAGGTAGCGATAGTAGTAGACGAGAACGGCAACCCAGTAGGCTTCGTAACCAAGGACGACATAGTGGACGCATACGCCCGCTACCTACCCGGCCGCGCCAAGGTAGAGAACGTGATGACGCCCGGCAGGATAGGCATAGTCCACCCGCACCACAGCCTCTACCACGCAGTCAAGAAGATGCAGACCTTCTACCTAGACGCCCTAACAGTCTACGACGGCTCCAGGATAGTGGGCGTAGTGTCCGCCAACCGCCTACCCTTCGTAGCCTACGAGGACGCGGTGACCGGCATCAAGAGCCGCCGCCTAATCTGGGTGAGGAAGCTCGTACGCGGCGCGGCAAGGAAGGGCCGCTACGTCAAGATAACCCCGCTCCTCGTCATGGACGCAATGGTGCCCCTCCAGGACGTATACGTGAAGACAAGCGACGACGTAGTCAAGGCAATAGAGCTGATGAAGCAGCACAACGTCGACGGAGTCCCGGTGGTTGACGAGGAGGGCCGCGTAGCCGGCGTAATAACCAAGACCGACGTCATAAGGGAGCTGGCGCGCACAGCGAGGCTACGCATAGAGCGCGGCCTACCAGTAACAATAGAGCGCAAGGAGGAAGAGAAGAAGGAAGAGAAGAAAGCCGAGGCAAAAACCGCCTAACAACGGTTTTTAAAACAAAGCCAGGGCCCCTGCGTCCTCCGCGCCGCGACTAAGGCCTCTCGTGCCCTAGCCCGTTCTCAGCAACCAGACCTCGTTCGTGCCATCGCCCCGCACGAAGAGCAACGCAGTCGCATTATACACCTCCAACCTGTCACCCGGCCCCCACGGCACGAAGTCCAGCAGGCCGTTGACACGGGTAGCGCCGGTGCTTGATACATAGTAGAGGCCGCCCCGCTCCAGCAGCAGCCATAGCGGGCCCTGGCCAGCCAATCCCACCACGTAGCCGCCGGGGGAGACCGCGTACTCCGAGTAGCTCACGCCCGACGAGGTGTAGTTGAACTGAAGCACCACTGCCTGGCCCGTCGACTGCTTGTAGACGAGGAAGTACGCCGTCGAGCCGCCGCTGCTCGAGGACGCCGGATACACCTTGGCGGGGTCAACCACGTAGCCGCTGAGATACCCGCTTGCAACAACAGTGCCGGCCCCGAGGTCTACGACGCAGTAGCTGCTCGTGCCGCCGCCCCTCAGCACGACGAGGTAGGCCTCGGTCGAGGTATAGTTGACGACCTCTGCCTCCACGCCGCTGAGTCCAGTGCACTCGCTCGTCACAAGGCTCCACTGAGGCGCCGGACCCACCGTCGCCCAGTAGACGCCGCTCCCGTTGACAAGCACGAGCTTCTCGTCGATAGGGTCATAGGTTATTGTTGCTGAGCCGTTGAACGTGGTGTACGCAGGCATGGTGTAGAGGTAGGTGAGGCCGCCGGTATCGTTGACCTCCAGGACCTCGATGCCCCTGCCGCCTCCCTCCGCGACCAGGAGCCCCCGGAACGTCTGGGTCACTAATACGCCCTGGTACGCGTTGAGCACGTCAATGCTAAGCGTGAACGGTGTGCCAGTCTGTGCTGCGTAGACGAGCAGCCTCAGTTTAACAGTACCGTTGGAGGCGACGTAATCGCTGGGCAGTAGATAGGTCATGTTTACAACCGTCTCTCCCAGCCCAGAGCCAGACGCGATGGCTTCATAGCGGCTCGTGTTCCAGTTATACGCGTAAACGATGTAGTCATAGCTCACGCTCGTCGAGAAGTCAGCGGCGAGCCTCACGAGAGAGGTGCCGGTCATGTTGACTGAGACAGTGTCGGATACCTGGACGCTGTACCGAGTCCCAAGGCTCACCGTGTACGCGTTGCCGCCGTAGAGCGTCCCGCCAGAAAGATAAGCGGAGACGTCAACGGTTGCCACAAGGTTGCCCGAAGAATCGTATACCTCTATATAGGCTCCCTTAACTATCGGCTGCCACGTGACGTCGAGCACAGCCACACCGTTCGTATCGGTCTGCGCCTCAGCCACAAGGTAGCCGGTGCCGTTGTATAGCTTCACCGTCCACCCGGAGACAGGTGACCCGTCAAGCGTGACGGTTATGTTTATGAAGCGTGGGTTGGCCCTCGACACTATAAAGTTATCCATGTATCCTGTGCCTGCCTGGTCAAGTAGCCGGACTGAGCTGCTAAATGGGTTGTAGAGGTAGAGGTTGTAGACCGTCGTGGCTACGCCCAGGTTTGCTGGTGTGAAGCCCTGCTGGTTGGCTACGAGCTCGCCCACAAGGTTATTGCTCGTATCATAGACATCCAGCTGTACGCTTGTCCCTGCCGTTGCGTTTGCAGTTACATGGAGGAGCAACGTGTACCATTCATTTGTATTTATTGACGCGGAAATGCTGCTAAGCACCGTCCATGCCTGGTTGTTTGGATCATAATATTTCACTACCAGGGCGGGGGCCGCCGGATCCGTGGGCCACTTGTTCTGTGCCTCGATGCCTGCCGCAAGTATGTAGCCCGACGAGTTGAACAATACCAGGTCGTTGTAGTAGGAGTTATCGTCAATGTGTGTCGCAGCTAGGATGTAGTAGTCTGTTAGCCCGGATGCTGAGACGCTGCTGGGGTAAGCCATGTACTCGGCACGTACGTAAATATAGTAGTAGAAGAAGTATCGCGCTATGTAGTCCTCGTAACCGGGCACGTTCGTTGACGTTATCGTCGTGTTTGTCTGGTTTATCGCTGCTGTCGAGTTGACGCCTATGTCCGAGACCCACTTCCAGGAGGGAGTGGGATTCGTTTCCCAGTTGTCGGTGAACTCTGTCTGGCTGCTGAAGTCCGTGGCATAGATCAGGTTGTCGCTTGTCACTGTGAACCCGGTTACGACTATGGTTGGTGCTGCGTCTACTTGGAGGGTGTCGCCGTCCTTTGCCTGGAGGCTTGTTGTGGTGCCGGAGACCAGGGTTCCTGTGTCAACTGTGTAGTCTGTGACCGTGGCTGGGCTGTAGACGGGGTACTGTGCGGTCACGGTGCCTAGCCATGTCTTTGCGTAGTCGTAGATGTTTGCCCTGGTGTAGCCCAGCAGGCTAGTTATTGTCGAGACGTTGGCAGTGGCTGTGGTTGGTGGTGGCTGGTAGGCCTGGAGCTGTACGGACTCCGCGGTTGTTGCGGCTGGCTGGCTGAGGGCGATGGAGACTGTGAGGGGTTTGCGGTTGGCTGCGTACCCCTTCATGGTTATGGTTAGGTTTGCGCCCGGAGGCAGCGGTATGGGGAACTCGTCGTATGCCTGTGTGCCGCTCGTGGTCTCGACCTCCGCGTAGACGTTGACCGCGCTTAGGCTACCCGTGAACCTGTCGAGGACGGTTGTGGTGCCGTCGCTCCATACCACGACTAGCCCGGTCACCTGGATGGCTTGGCTGTAGTGGCTGGTTACGTGGATGTAGAGGTCGCCTGGGGCGGGGTAGTCTAGCCTCCAGTACCCGGTGACCGCCTGGGCGGCCGCGGCTGCCGCTGCGCGGCGCTGGAGAAGGCTAGTCATCTCCTCCTGGGCCTGGGTGAGCGTGTGGAACATGTACACCATGTAGCCTAGCGCGAGGAGCACCATTACCGCTATTATGACTGCGCCCACGACTGTGCCCACGGCCCGGCAGCGGCTAGACCGGGGAAGCATAGGCAAGGAGCACACCCCCACCATAGATTATCCTCACCTCCGCGA
>JALUFI010000224.1:2134-2687 GCA_027043685.1 Pyrodictiaceae archaeon | reverse complement strand
GCCTCACCCAGGGTCCTCGCCCGGACTGCGGCCTGGAGCCGGAGCCCCCGGTCGAGGCTCTTCTCGAGGAGCGCCGCCACCGCCGAGGCTATGAGGCCCCAGGAGGAGAGCACACCCCTCTCGCCCAGGGTCCTCGCCCTCCTGGCGGCGAGGAGCCTGACCGCGTCCAGCGCCAGCCCCGGAACCATCATCGCCATCGCGTCCATCGCCTCCACGAGCTTCCCCGGGACGCCGAGGCAGCGGAGCCCGAGCAGAACCCCCCTCCACCCAACGGTCCCTATGTAGGCCGAGGCGACGAGGGAGGCCGCCAGCACCCTTGCGACGAAGCCGAGGCCCACGCCCCTCATAACTATTAGGGGCGAGACAACTATTAGGGAAAACACAGTCACCACGGCGGTGGCCTTGACGAGTCTACGGGCGGGCGCCCCGTGGCGGAGCGCGGAGTAAGCCAGCAACGCCAGCGAGGAGGCAGCCGCCACGAGGGAGACCGAGACGGGTAGACCAGGGAGGCTGAGGACCCCGAGGGCCGCAAGGAGGACGAGAAAACCAAGCC
>JALUFI010000224.1:0-2124 GCA_027043685.1 Pyrodictiaceae archaeon | reverse complement strand
AGCCCGGGCAGAGCCGGCGGCCTACCCCACTGGGAGGTGAAGGCCTCCAGCGCCTCGCCAACCTCGCCCAGCAGGCCCTCCAGCGCCCGGTCCAGCAGCCCGCTCCTCAAGCCCCAGCCATCCTCCTCGCGGCGAGGTAGCCAATGCCGAGGATCACCGCTATGCCGATGAAGCCTGCAATTATGTAGCCGATGGTCGGGGGCAGCCCAGGCACCTGGTAGTTGTCGAACGGAGTGCTGTAGATGTCGAGCTCGTGGAGGTGCAGCTTCTCAGCCATAACGTCTATGGGCTCATGGTAGTTCACCTTCTCCGCGAGTATGATGCCGAATATCGGGCTGATTATTATCAGCACCGAGAGCGCTATGATTGCTCCACGGTACTTCTCGAGCAGCCCAGCCCTCTGTGCCCCAGATACAGCCATCCCTGGATCACCCCTCCACGGACCATATTGATTTTGGCCATGTGGCTAACCAGCGCCGGGTAAAACACCTGCATGAACCTAGTGCGCTATGGGGCCGGCGGTGGCTGGCTGGAGGGCCTGCAGCCTCTCGGCGAGCTGCACTAGTGGGCTGTTGTGCTGGTAGAGGTAGTCGACTATCAGCGCGGTTATCACGCCCTCTATCACGCCGAGCGCTGTGTGCCAGAACGCCATGGCGGGCACTGTTATCTCGACAGCGTAGGGGAAGGAGGGGCTCAGCCCTATCTCCACTCCAGCCACCGTGCCAGCGACCGCTAGGCCCAGCCAGCCGCCGAGGAAGGCGCCGAGCAGCCTGGCCTTCCTCGTGTTGCCCATTGCCCTTGTCACGAGCTTGTAGACCGCGTAGCCTACCCAGACGTCCACGATACCCATGTTGAATATGTTTGCGCCGAGCGTCGTTATCCCACCGTCGTGGAACACTATGGCCTGCGTGCCAAGCACCATTGCGTAGACGAAGAAGGCTAGCCAGGGCCCCAGCAGTATACCCGCCAGCGCGCCGCCGACGAAGTGCAGCGAGGTACCGCCGGGTATGGGCCAGTTGAACATCATGGCCACGAATATGCCGGCGGCGAGCACTGCGACAGCCATAACGGTCTCAGAGTCTATTATGTTCCGGACCTTCCGCCACGCCACGATGCCGTAGACTATGGTTACTATGTAGAGGCCTATCCACCACGGTGGGCTGAGGTAGCCGTCGGGTATGTGCACCCGCCGCACACCCCCAGGGTACACCCTGCTCCATGAAAGGGTGCACCACTGGGGGCGGCGGAGGTATTTACGCAGAAACCCCACGGAGCCCAGAGGCAGCCATAACACCCGTGGATGACGACCCGGGGACACAGCCCCCATCGACGAGGAACCGCTGAGAGCAATGGAGCAAGGGAGATGGCCTAAGGGGGAGGAGAGGTACCCGGCGCCTTGCAGAGCGCTAGATCAGCCGCGAAGAGCAGCCAGCGCAGGCTAGCCCGCCTCACGGCGGAGACGGAGAAGGAGTCGCCAATGCGTCCCCTATAGCTCCTCCCGATACACGCCTCCATCCAGGGATAAGGACGCGAGAGAAAACCTTGAGCCAAGGGAAGCCTCTCCCCCTGGGGCTCCCCGCGGTGACGAGTGCACTCCTCGCCGCCACCTGGGGCAACCCGCTCGCCTGGAGGCCCGCGAGGTACCGCTACGGCGGCGCCGAGGCCGAGGCGAGGACGAGCCTAGAGACTGTCGCGAGAAACCTCCTCGAGCAGGGCAGGGATGTCCGCGTCCTCATACTCGTCTCCAACACGCTCGCAAACACAGCACCCAGGGGATGCGACTGCACCAGGGACCTGGACAAGTGGCCCCCGGGGCTACGCAGCTCCTACCCCGAGACAGCCAGGGCCATCCGTGAAGCCGTCGAGGAGTGGATAAGGCGGTGTAGCTGCGCCAAGGCCCTACGGGAGCTACTGGGGAACGACAAGCTCCGTGTGGAGGTTCTCCACGGCCACGGCTACTTCGACAATACACGCTACCTCGCCGCATGCAGCAACGCAAGCCCCATGGAGATATACCGCGCGGAGGCAATGGCCCACCTAGCCTCAGAGCTCACCAAGACCGGGGCCGATGAGCTGGTCGTTGACCTCACCCACGGGATAAATTACATGCCCACCGCGCTCCTC
>JALUFI010000223.1 GCA_027043685.1 Pyrodictiaceae archaeon | reverse complement strand
GCTGGTGCTGCTGGCCCTCCTCCTCGCCTAGGCGCTCCAGGAGCCCCTGGTAGTCGCTGTCGCTGAGCAGGTAGTAGGCCTCGACGCCAGCCCTCCCAGCGTTGGCTGCCTGCACCCTGTCGCTGGTGACGAGCACTGCGTCGAGGAGCACGGCGGCGGCTATGTAGTAGGCGTCGGCGGCCCTGCAGCCGGTGGAGGCCGCCACCTCCACCGCCTCGTCGTGCAGCTCCTCCTCGTCAAGGGTGTTCACATACTCCATGACCGTGTCTACCAGGCTGCGGGCCCGGGGCGGGGGCAGGCGGCGGACGAGCACCGCCAGCAGCTCTACCTCGAGGAGGAAGGGCTCATACACGGCTACGCCTAGCTCGGAGAGCGCGTCGAGGAGCCTCCTTGCCCGGTGGTGCCTCTCGGGGCGACGCGGGTAGTAGAGGAAGTAGTCGGCGTAGACGCTGGTGTCGACCACTACTGCGTGGAGCGGGGTGGGCCTCCTACCTCCTCTCGGAGACGTATTCCTCGACAACGTCCCTCTCCACGGTGTAGCGGTGCCTGGACAGCCTTTCCCGGAACCCCTTGAAGCTCCTACGGACTATGATTACCTCCACCTCCTCGCCCTCCCGTAGCCCCGCGTCGCTGAGCAGCCGGAGGGCGCCCTTCTCGTACCTGGCGCGCAGCACCGCGGGCATCTCCTGGAGCCCTCCCAGGGGAGCCTCTAGCCTATGCGCGGCCTCTGCATAAGTCCTCCGCGGGGCCCTGGGGGTCTAGGCTGTTGCAGTCTCCTCTGCCTCCTCGGCGGCTGCCTCGTGGCTGGCCTCTGCGTGGCGGAGGAGGCCGCGGACTAGGTCGATGAAGCGCAGCGGGTCCATGGTGACTACGCCGAGCGCCTCTGCGAGCCTCCTGACGCCCTCGTCGTTGGTGACGAGCACCGCGCGTAGCTCGTAGGCTAGGAGGACCGCGTCTATGTCCTCTATGCTGTCGACTATGCCGTGCCTCGTCGCCTCCCTGTAGCGGTCACGGAGCCCCCTTATGATCGCGCCTAGGCGCTCGCGGCGGGCCTCCCTGCTCTGCGCCGCCTGGCCCAGCATCGCGCCGGTGTCGAAGGCGCGGCGGACATGCTCCTCGGCGACGCGTAGGCCCCTGGTGAGCCTCTGCCGGTACTCGTCCACCAGTTCGCGGAACACCGTGGCGGGTATCGAGACCTCGTGCCTCGCCGGCGGCTTCACCGTCACCCAGGTGGCGAGGGCCTGGAAGCTCTGCAGCGTCACCCCGTTCGCCATGAGGAAGCGCCGGGCCTCCTCGTAGACGCTGGGCGGCATGTAGACCTCGAGGCCGTAGAGCACCCTGGCCCTCCCCAGCATCTCGCCGAGGCTCCTCACGGACTCGTCGAGGCTCCCGCCGCCTATCACGCCGCGGAGCCTCGGGTCGGCGACCGCGCTGGTGTCGAGGACGAAGACGCGTAGGCTGCGCTGCAGCCTCCTCGCCAAGGCCCGCCGCCCCCGCGGAGTCTCTTGCACGTGTCCCCGTGTTGGCCTCTCTGTCACTGGTGGCGCCGGGGCCGGGCTATACGGGCTCCCCGAGTCCTTGGCCACGACCCCCCTTATATACCGGGGAGCCCGGGGCCCCTCGTTGCCGGACGCGGTGGGTTCCCGGTGGGCCGGCCCGCCGGGGGCGCACGCTGCGCGCCCATGCCCCCCTGGGGCCTCGTCGAGGGTGAGGGGTGGCCTAGAGGTGGCCGTGGTAAGGATCGGCGTCGCGGGCTTCGGCAACGTTGGCCGGGAGTTCGTGAGGCTCCTGGCTGAGCGCCGCGGCCTGCTCCGCGAGCGCTACGGGTTCGAGCCCCGCCTGGTCTTCATCGCTGATAGCCGTGGCTGGCTTGGCTCGCCTGGGGGCCTCGGCTGGGGCCTGGTGGAGGAGGCGCTGGCCGCCCCCAGGGGCGGGGTCTCCGGCCTTGAGGGCGGGAGGCCCGGCGGCACGGTGCTCGAGGCGATAGAGTCGCTCGGGGTCGACGTGCTGGTTGACGCGACTCCTAGCCGCTACGACGACCCCGGCGAGGCGGTGTCGTGGTGGATTAGGGTGCTCGACGCCGGGGGGGCCGTGGTGGCGGCGGATAAGGCGCCGCTCGCGACCCGGTGCGGGGAGCTGCTCGGGGCCCCGAGGGGCCGGAGGCTCTTCTACAAGGCGACCGTGATGGCGGGCACTCCGCTCATAGATGTGCTCCGCTTCGGGCTAGCGGGGAGGAGGGTGGAGAGGGTCACCGGCGTACTGAACGGCACCACTAACTACGTGCTGGGGCTCGTCGAGAAGGGGTACTCGCTCCGGGAGGCCGTCAGGGAGGCGCAGGAGAGGGGCTACGCGGAGCCCGACCCAAGCGCCGACCTCGAGGGCCTGGACCTCGCCGCGAAGGCGGCCATCGTCTCCTGCACGCTGGGGGCCCCGGTGAGCATCTGGGACGTGGAGAGGAGGGCGGCGGTGGACGAGGCTGCGGCGGAGAGGGCCAGGGAGGCGGCGGCGCGGGGCAGGAGGCTCCGCTACGTCGCGGTGGTGGAGCCCGGGGCGGGCAGGGCCTTCGTGGACCTCGTGGAGGTTGGGCCCGGGAACCCGCTCCACGGCCTAGAGGGCGTCATGAACGCCGCCCTGGTAGAGACCGTGGAGGCCGAGCCCATCTACATCCAGGGCCCCGGCGCCGGGCCCA
>JALUFI010000222.1 GCA_027043685.1 Pyrodictiaceae archaeon | reverse complement strand
CACCTCAGAGCCCTAGCGGCTCTGGCTCTGCGTGAGCCTCGCGACCGCCTCTACTAGTCTCCTTATCCTCTTCATGGCCTCCTCTACGTCTCTCCGGCTGCACCAGGCCTCGTAGAAGCAGGTGTGCATGCCATTCGCGGCCATCCATGCATCGTAAACCCATTTCCCTAGCTCGTCCTCGAGCCTCCTCTTGTACTCCCATAGCTCCCTGTGGCTGGTGAGCCTTCTCCCCTCCCTCCAGTACGCGTAGGCCTTGACCGCGAGCGCCGCGGCGCCCCACAGCTTCTCCGCCGCCTGCCTCACGTCGCCCCTCCCGAGCTCCTCCCTGGCCTGCTCCAGCAGCTCCATGGCCGCCTCGATGTAGTCCCGGGCCCGGTCCCTGGGGTCGAGGCCGCTGGCGAGCAGCTCCACAAGATACTCCTCGGGCGTCATGCCCTGCTTCTCCGCCTCCTCCCTGACCCGCCTAGCCAGCCGGCCGCGTACAGTAATCGCCTCCGCCAAGGCCCCTCGCGGCCCCTCTCCCTCGGCTCTAGTATCGGGCTACGCGGGGTATCTGTGCACTATCCCCCAGGGGCATCCCCGGGGCTCCTCTGGGAGGCCTAGTAGGCGTCGCTTAGGAGCCAGGCGTTGCCTATGTAGACCTCCCTGACGCCCTCCTCTAGGGCCGCCCTACGGGCCTCTAGTGCGTGGCGCCTGCTTGTCGCCGGGAGGTCCTTCATGCGGTGGGCGGGGTAGAAGCCGAGGAGCACCATGGGGATGTCTACGCCGTACTCCTCCATGAGGCCTGCCACGTGGCGCGCAATCATCCTCACCTCGTGGGCGTCGACGTAGCCGGGGACGAGGAGCACGCTGACCACGAGTAGGGGCGGCTCCGGCCTCCCCTGGGCCATTGAGGCGACTAGCCGCGTGTTCTCCCGGAGCCGCTTCACTGCGGCCTCGCCGTCGACGCCGGTGAGGGCCTCGTAGACGCTGGGGGTCCACGCCTTCCAGTCTATCTTCACTATGCCGCCGCTCTCGAGGCTGAGCCTCGCAGCCTCCCTCATGAGGGGAGGCGCCGCCAGCCCGTCCGTCTCCCAGCATATCCTCAGAGGCAGCTCCCTGCGCTCCTCCCTCGCCCTCCGCAGCGCCTCCCTGGCAGCGGTTATCAGGAGGGGTATCTGGGGCGTCGGGTCGCCGCCGAAGAAGCAGACGCAGGTAACCCTCGGGGCAAGCATGGCCCTCACCAGCTCCTCGACGCTCATCCTCCGCATGCGCCCCGGGTCGGCCACCATGTCCTTGTGCTCCGGGTTCTGGCAGAAGAGGCAGTCAAGCGGGCACCCGCCCAGGAAGACGGCGAGGTTGTAGAACCCCCTCTCCGGGCCCATGGTGAAAGTGTACACCGGGTACCCCCGGGCAGTGGCGCCGGGGCACACCGGCTCGGCCACACAGTTAGTCGGGTGGGGGTCCAGGTAGGCGAAGCCCACTACGTAGCCACGGCCAGCGATGCTCTCCAGCCGACCGTCCCTGGTCGCCCTCCAGACGCCGCAGTAGCCGCGGCCGCCCCTGGGTACCCGGCACCGGTTCACGCAGATACTGCAGGGCACGCCGCCCGGGTCACGGGGAGGCACGGGCGGGAGGCCACGCCTCCTCCTCCACACGCGGTGCCTCTCCCTCGCAACCGCCAGCGCCTCCACCGGCCTCTCCCGCAGGCAGTCAAGGCAGGCGCCGACGGCGTCGCTGACCAGGGGCCCCTCCCTGCCGCAGACGAGGCACCTACCCATACCAGATACCAGGCCCCCCGCCTCAACGCGGCTGGAGAGTAGTCGTGGAGGCTACTCGCGCCCCGGCCGGGTCTTCTCCCTCAGCCTCTCCACGAGCTCCCGCAGCGTCACGGGCCGGCCGGGCTCCAGGCCGAGGGCCTTTAGCTCGTCCTCGCCCGCTATCACCGGGACTATGCGGTAGTCCCTGCAGTCCTCCTCCCGGGCGCCGCCCATGAGGCATATCTCGGCCTTCACCCAGGGCCTCCTCATCTCCCGGAACCTTGACCGGAGGGGCTCCTCCCGGTAGTCCAGGAGGTGGTACCACCGGGGCCTCGCGAGCAGCATCAACACCGTGCCACCATCCTGCAGGCCCAGCCTCTCCACAGCCTCCCTCGGCACCCTCACCCGGTAGCCCTCGTAGACCCGCTCCCCGCCGCTGCGGAGCCGGACACGCTTCCTCTCCACCCCCAGGCTAGCCACCACAGGAACCCACTCCAAGGGCTCCAGGGGCTCAGCGGGCCCCAGCACCTCCTCCAGCTCCTCTCTCTCATCCTCCCTGGCCAACTGCCTCAACACAACTCACCAATGCAGAAAGTGACGAGAGCCGGCTAGGCGGCACGGGAAGAACAGCAAGACCTACGGCCGGAGATAAGTCTTTGCGGCCGCAGAGGCCACTGCGGGCGCCAAATTTATATCGTATCAGTCGATAATTTTAGCTGAATAGACGCAGGGGTCTCCCACGGGAAAGCCGAACAGGGAAGAAATAGACGCCGTAATGTGCGCACTGTACGAGTTGTGCCCTAGCCCTAACTGCCACGTTCCCCCAGAGGCTATCCGGAGGCTCACACGCCTGCCGGGAGATAGGTTCTCGAAGACCCTACGGTGGCTCGAGAAGAAGGGGCTCATCGTATGCAAGAGGCACGGCAAGGGGCGGATGAGCTGCTATCCTTCAA
>JALUFI010000221.1 GCA_027043685.1 Pyrodictiaceae archaeon | reverse complement strand
CGAGGTGCTGCGGAGGCTCGGGGACGGGGGCCTCGTCTACGTCCCCCTGGACGCCGGCGCAGCATACGCGGAGAGGCTGGCGGACCTGATAACCAGGGAGACGGGGCTCAGGGCGGAGGCCTTCACCTCCCGGAACCCTGGGGCGCTTGACCGGTTCCGCAGCGGGGAGACCAACATACTCGTAGGCGTTGCCGTTTACTACGGCGTCGCGGTCCGGGGCCTAGACCTCCCCGAGAGGATAAGGTACGCCGTCTTCGCCGGGGTCCCGAGGCACAAGTTCAGCGCCAGGTTCGACGACCCACACCCCTACAACATTGTCCGCGCCCTCGCTATCCTCGCGGAGCATGGGCCAAGGGATGTCGCTGCCAGGGCGCAGGCGCTGCTGGGTAGGCTGAGGGGCCTCCTCAGGAGGATGAGCCAGGCGGCTGTGCAGAGGCTGGCTGAGGAGCTGCGCTCCGGGGAGCCGGGCAGCGACGCCGCGAGGGCCTTCATGGAGGCACTGGGGTGGCTCCGCGAGGCCATGAGGAGGGAGGATGTCTGGGAGGCCCTGGAGAAGGCCGACGACGTCGCGGTGGTGCGGGAGGGCGGCGAGACATACATCATGGTGCCTGACGTCGCGACCTACATCCAGGCCTCTGGCAGGACGAGCAGGCTCTTCGCCGGGGGGATCACGAAGGGGCTCAGCGTGGTGGTTGTTGACGATGAGAGGCTGTTCAGGGGCCTGGAGAGGAGGACCCGGTGGCTGCTCGACACCGAGTGGAGGAGGTTCGAGGAGCTCGACCTCCCCAGGCTGCTGGAGGAGATAAACCGGGACAGGGAGAGGGTGCGGGCGATACTCGAGGGGAGGGCTAAGCCCGAGTACATGGAGCTAGTGAAGACCGCGTTGATGATAGTTGAGAGCCCGAACAAGGCCCGCACCATCGCGGGGTTCTTCGGGAAGCCCTCTGCGAGGCAGCTGGGCCCCCTGAGGGTCTACGAGGTCTCCACCGGCGACTACGTGTTGATGATAGCTGCTAGCGGGGGCCACGTGTATGACCTGGTTAAGCCGCCTACGCCGCGGGAGAGGGTGGAGCCGGGCTGGCTCCTCCGGGACCTCGAGGGGAGCGTGGAGGGCTACAACTGGGCCGAGGCGAGGAACATCCACGGGGTCCTCGTCACGAGGCCCCTGGGTGGTGGGAGGAGGTTTCTCCCCGTCTACTCCCCCCTGGCCCGCTGCCTCTCCTGCGGCCACCAGTGGGCGGTCTCGCCCGACACCTACCGGCCCGGCGGCGGCGCACTGCGGTGCCCCGTCTGCGGCTCCCCGCTGGTGAAGAACAGCTGGGACGTGGTGGAGGCGCTCCGCGACGCCGCCAGCGAGGCAGACGTGGTGATGATAGGCACTGACCCGGACACGGAGGGCGAGAAGATAGGCTACGACCTGGCGAGCCTCGTCGGGGTCGCGGCCAGGAGCCTCGTCAGGGTGGAGTTCCACGAGGTGACCCGGAGGGCTATACTCGAGGCCATCCACAACCCCAGGCCCTTCGACACCAGGCTTGTGGAGGCGCAGATAGTCAGGAGGACGGAGGACCGCTGGATAGGGTTCACCCTCAGCCCGGTGCTGTGGACCAAGTTCTGGCCAGGGTTCTGCAGCCTCCGGCTCGCCGAGGCGAGGGCGTCTGCGCGGCGGAGGCTACGGGGCGCCAGGGCGATGCTCAACGCGATAGAGAGGCTCGGCAACATGGCGGAGGAGTGCCGGAGGCCCAACTACAACCTCAGCGCGGGGAGGGTGCAGACCCCCGTGCTGGGCTGGATAGTGGAGCACACGCTGGGCAACCAGTATCTCCGCATCCCGCTCTACCGTCTCCGCTTCCAGGGCCCTGGCAGCGAGGAGCTCGTGGTGGAGATCCGGGGCGACGAGGCGAGCAGGGAGATAGCCAGGGCCCTGGAGGAGGCGAGGAGGCTGCTCGAGGAGGCCCTCAGGGAGCACCGGGTGCTGGAGAGGCTCCCCGAGCTCGAGGAGGCGAGGCGCCGCAAGAAGGCTGTGATAAAGAGGGTCAACGAGGCGGTGACCAGGAGGGCTAGGGCCCGCGCCAGCGTAGTGGACGCCGAGGAGGCTGAGGAAGATCTCAACCCCCTGCCCCCGTTCACGACTGACGCTATGCTTGCGGAGGCCGCGGCGAGGCTCGGCCTCCCGGCCCCGGAGGCGATGAGCCTAGCGCAGGACCTCTTCGAGCTAGGCCTCATAACCTACCATAGGACCGACAGCACGCGTGTCAGCGACGCGGGTATAGCGGTGGCGAGGGAGTACCTGAGGTACCGGTACGGCGAGGAGGCGCTGGAGAAGCTCTTCCGGCCGAGGCGCTGGGGCAGGGGCGGCGCGCATGAGGCGATTAGGCCGACGAGGCCCCTGGACGTGGAGACCCTGAGGAGGCTGGTGGAGGAGGGGAGCCTCCAGCTAGCCCGCCCCCTGACGAGGAACCACTACAGGCTCTACGATCTCATCTTCCGCCGCTTCATAGCCAGCCAGATGGCCGCCGCGAGGGTGGTGAGGCAGAGGGCGAGGATACTGGTGGAGCTGGAGCCGCCGGGCGAGGAGCCGAGGAGGCTGGAGAGGCGCGTGGAGAGGGTGGTGGAGGTCCGGGAGAAGGCGTGGCTAGACATCTACCCCGTCGTGGAGCCGGAGCCGCGGCTCGTGCCCGGCGAGTATCGGCTCGTGGA
>JALUFI010000220.1 GCA_027043685.1 Pyrodictiaceae archaeon | reverse complement strand
GGGGACCAGTACCGCCGCGGTCCTCGCCGCCCAGCCCGCTCCCCCTCCGCTGCCGTGCCCCCGTACGCGGCTGGGCAGGATAACCGGCTTCGCCGGGCTCGCCGCGCCGGTGGCTGGCGCCGCGGCGCCGGCTGCCCTGGGGGTAGCGGTTAGCGCCTCGACCCTGGCCGCGGCCTTCGTGGTTGTAGTGGCTGTGGCCAGGCCTAGGAGCGCCTTCCTCAGCTCCTTGACCGCCTCGGGGTGCCCGGCGGCGGTGAGGCAGGGGGCGAGCCTCCCGGGGCACTTGGTGGCGTCGTGTAGCGCCCCGGGGCCGGCCGCGTAAACGACTACCACTAGGGGCTTCCTGGCCTCTGGGCCGTAGACAACGGCCACCGCGTCGCCGCAGGAGACGCTGGTGAGGGGCTGGAGAGGAGCCTGCGCCTCCCCCAGCCCGAGCGGCTCCTTGACCGCCACGGCTGCGAGCGGGCGGAGCACCTGCCCGGAGGAGCTCGCCGAGGCATAGGCCCCCGCTACCGCGATGGTGGTAAGAGCTGCCGCGGCGAGGAGGAGCCAGGCCCTCATCCCTGCACACGCACCCCGGTGTACTCCAAGCGTGGCTTGCGCGTGCCTCTCCCCGGGTATTGAGGCTAGGGCTTCGCACACCCCGTTCCAGGCCATGGCTCTACAAGGGGGGACGCGCCCCTCCTCCCGGGGCACGGTGAAGACGCGTATGGGTATGGGTACGGATGGCTCGGCTATGCGTGTTCCTCGCAGGGTCTTGGCTGCTCTGGCTGCGCTGGCCGCTGTGGCGGCGGTGGTTGCACTACTAGGCTCCATGGCGCCCCGGGGGGCGCCGGCGGCGGGCAACGAGTCCACCGCGTCCCCGGCTCCGGTGGGGGAGGCCCGGGCAGCGGTGACTCCTATGCCGGATGCGGCTGTGCCCGAGGCGCTTAGGAGCTACTACCTGCCGCCCCGTAGGGCGGCTTCGCTCGAGACGGGGCCGGCTGCCTACCCCTACAGGGTGTACCCCCTAACGATCACGGCAGCCACGGTGGCTGGTGGCGCCCCCCAGGTGGCTGTGCCGGGTGGCGGCGCGGCCCCGGGCTACAGCTCCACCAATGTCCAGGTCCGCGGCGTCGACGAGGTAGACATTGTCAAGGTTAATGGGAGCCATGTCTTCGTTGCCTCCGGAGAGGTTCTCCGTGTCTACCGCGCCTGGCCCCCGGATGGGCTGCGGCTCGCAGCGCAGGTCAACGCGTCGGAGCTGGTCCGCGGCATTGTCGGTGTCGAGCAGCTCGTGGTGCGGAGCAGGCTGGGCGAGCGCGTGGTGGCTAACGCTACCCCGAGGCTCCGCGTCGAGGGGGTCTTCGTCCACCCTGGCGGCGTGGTAGTGGTGGCGGTGGAGGAGCCTAGGCTTCCCGGCGTGGAGCCCCGTACCTGGCTCCTCGGGCTTGACAAGGATTTGCGGCTGCGCTGGGCCAGGAGCCTGCCCGGCGTTGTCTTCGACGCGAGGCTCTCCGGCGACACCTTGGTGGCGGTGACTACTTGGTGGCGGCTCATCCGGCCCCTCAGCCTCTACTCGGGCGCCGGGGAGCGGAGGCTGGAGGCGGCGCCGGCCCTCCTGCTCCGGAGAAGCGGCGGCTCCACGACGGTGGCGGCCGTGAGCCTCGGCGATGGTAGGGCGGCCGCCCTGAGCCTGGAGGGTGTGCATCCGGAGGCGCTGCTGGTTCTCCCCGGCGGCACTGCGTACCTCGCCGTCCCGGAGCCCGGGGGCCGTGGCTCCCTGGTGCTGAGGCTGCGGCTCACCCCGGAGCGGGTAGCGGTGGAGGCGGAGGCTGTGGTGCCGGGTAGGCTGGGGAAGCAGTGGCAGCTCGACGTGCAGGGGGGCGTGCTCCGCGTGGTTGCGGCTACCTGGGAGCCGGGCCGCGGGACAATGGTCAGCGTCTACACCTATGACGCGGAGACTCTGCGCCGCATAGGGGGCCTCGAGGGCGTAGCGGTCAACGAGAGGGTGCACGGTGTCCGCTTCATAGGCGACACCCTCTACCTGGTGACCTTCCGCAGCCGCGACCCGCTCTACGCCATAGACCTCGGCGACCCCGCCCACCCAAGGGTGCTAGGCTACCTCAAGGCCCCGGGCTTCGACGAGTACCTCCACCCACTGGGCAACGATACCCTGCTTGGCATCGGCAGGGAGAACGGGAGCCTCCGGGCGACCCTCTACCGGCTCGGCGGCGCCGCCCCGGTGCCCGTGGCGAGGCTCTACCTGGGGAAGGCGTGGGCACCGCTGCTCGACCCGAGGAGGGGGCACCGGGCGTTCACGGCCAAGGGGCTCGGCGGCGGCAGGTACCTGGTCCTCATCCCCGCGGGCATCAACGAGCCCGGCCGCGGTCCCGTCGCGGCGGCGCTCCTAGTTCTCGTGGACACGGGGCGCGGCGGGCTGAGGCTCCAGGGCCGCGTAGAGGCTGGGCGGCCCCGCAGCACCTGGGCGCTCCGCACCGCCTACATAGACGACACGGGGTACTTAGTGGCCCCCGGCTCGGTGCCCGAGGTGGCAGCGTTCACCCTCCGCGGCGAGCCACGGGTGGTAGCGGAGGCGCCCAGGCCGCTGAAGGCCACGGTGGAGGAGATACTGGGCAACCCCCGGCGCTACGTCGGCAGGCTCGTAGAGGCCGTGGGCACCTTCATGGGCTGGAAGAGCGGAGGCACACCGCCCCCCGTG
>JALUFI010000219.1 GCA_027043685.1 Pyrodictiaceae archaeon | reverse complement strand
GTCCTCGTCGGCGCCAGTGACCGCGGAGAGGAGGAGGGGGTCAATCCTGGCTAGGAGGCTGAGCCTGGCGAGACGCAGCGCAGGGGGCACGGGGCGGGGGCACAGCCTCGGTAGCTCCTCGCACTCCGCGGCGTATAGCTCCAAGACTCACCGCCCTTCCCCGGAGGGTGCCCTAGTCCTCCCCGGCGCCTAGTCTGGGCTGAAGGGAGCCGCGCCGTCCAGGGGGAGCCCTCCCTTAGGCCCGCTCGATTCCCTTTAACCCGTGTAGCGTATAAAGCTTGGCTGGCGCGATGACACCCTGGTGCATGCTATCCTCCCTGCAGCGCCAGGAGGGCAGCGATGACCGCGGCGGCCGCGGCCGCGGCTGGGAGCTGGGCCCGGTGCATCTCCCCGACGCTGCCCCTGGAGAGCCTCAGGGCTATGATGTTGGCGAGGCTCCCCGTGACCAGCATTGGGCCCGCGGCGTCCACGCCTAGGAGGAGGGGGCGCCAGGGCGCCCCCGCGGCTATGTAGACGGCTGCCGCTGGGACGTTGCTTATGGCTTGGCTGAGGAGGAGGGAGGAGGCGTAGACGCGTAGCGGGCCGCCGTGGAGGAGCCAGGGCGCTGCGTGCTCAACCAGGCTTCCAAGGTAGGTGAACACCGACACCATTAGCCCCAGCAGGGCGACCAGGGCGAGGTCCAGCTCCTCGAGGAGCCCCCGCGGCCCCAGCACCAGGGCGGCCAGCGCTATGGCCGCGAGGGAGCCGGCTAGGCGGTGGCGGAGAAGCTCCCCGGCGACGACAGCCGCCGCCGCGGCTGCGCCCGCGGCCGCGACACGGGGCTCCACCCGCGGCGCCTCCCTCGGTGGGGGAGGCGATGCCTCGGGGAGCACGCGGCGGCTCCACGCGGCCAGCACCACAGTCCCCACGGCAACCAGCGGCGCCGTCGCCGCGACGAACGCTGCTAGGCCCGGCCGGTACGTGTCCCAGACCAGGAGGTTCTGGGGGCTCCCGAAGGGGAGGAGCGAGGACCCGTAGTTGATGTACGCGGTGACGAGCGCCGCGGCTACGCCCGGCGGGGCGCCCACCTCCTCGGCGAGCATAGCCGCAACCGGGACAGCCACGACCACGGTCGCGTCGTTGGTGACCAGGGAGCTGAGGAGCCCCATCGCGGCACCCAGGGCTGCGACCCTTAGCCAGAGCGGGGCGCGGAGCCTCGCGAGCCGGTGGGCCGTGTAGCCGAGGAGCCCCGAGGCCTCCAGCAGCGCGGAGGCGGAGAGCAGCCCCGTGAAGACGAGGAGGAGGCCGGGCCGGAGGCTCCAGGGCAGCGAGGCCCGGTACCCCGGCGACGCGGCGGCCAACACGGCGGCAGCTGCGGCGAGGACGAAGAGCAGGGGCTCCCTCTCAGCCCAGCTCCTCAGCGCCCGCAGCACGGCCACGAGCCACGCGCCCCCTGGGTGAAGAACCCCTCGCCAGGGTGAGGCGGTACTCCCCGGCCACGGGCCCCGGGCCTTATACAGATACAGAGGCCCCTCCACGTCTCCTGTCCCTAGTGTGTCCCGGGCTGGGAGGTGCCTGGTGTGGCTCCCCGGGGGTACCGTGACGCGGGGAGGCGGTGGTACTACGTCCTCCACCCCCGCCCCGTGTACGTGTTGGCGGCGGAGGCGGGGGGCAGGGTGAACTTCATGGCTGCCAGCTGGGTTATGCCCTTCAGCGAGGAGCCTCCAAGGATAGTGGCCGCGCTGGACAAGGAGGCGTTGACGACGAGGCTGATAGCGGACTCCGGGGTCTTCACGGTAAACGTCTACACGGTCGAGGAGCGCGACTTCATATACACCGCGGGCACCGTGTCCGGCAGGGAGGTGGACAAGGCAGCCGCCCTCGGCGTGCTCTTCGAGAGGGACACGGTGACGGGTGCGCCCAGGATAAAGCAGCCGAGGCCTATAGCCGTGATAGAGGCGAGGCTCCACAGGCTCGCAGCAGACCTAGCCGAGGACGTCCACCTAGCCGTCGCGGACGTTGTCGCCGCCTACGCCGACGAGGAGCTATTCAACCCCGCCTACGGCTGGGAGCTCAGGAGGACGAGGATAGCCATGCACGCCGCCGGCCGGGCCTTCACCACCAACGACGGCCTCTACACAGCTAGGAGGCTTATCCAGCCAAGACGCTAAGGATGCTTGTCTGTGGCATTGCACATCTCGATGATGAACGGAGGCGCTGAGTCGGCCATATCCAGGGCTATCATGATGCCGATGCGTGACAGCCTGCTACTAGGCGCTATGGCGTCGAGGCTGCTGCACCAGCCTCCTCCCCCACAGCTATAACGCTCGCCGCTATCGGGGCCGCAGTCACTATTCCAGCGATAAACTCCAAGATAGAGGCCGCATCCCCGCTGAAGAACGCCACACCTCACCAAGCCCTCTAGCAGATCCGGCGGCATGCTAGTTGAATGAAGGGGGTGCTCTACAATAAGTCTTAACGCGTTCTCCGCGGCGTCTCTGAGCTCTTCGTTTAGGCCAGCTAGGTGCTCGGCTACGAGTTGCTTCACTCTCCCAACATACCAGCACAGAGCCTCAACTATGCCTCTCTTGGCTATTAATGCTAGATGCACCGGGTGACCGCCGACAGCACTATCTATGAATAATGCATCACTGTTACGAGGTTCACGTCCACTGAGCACCTTGTAGAGGTTTAACGCATCCCCTCGCGTCATTTCACCCAGGTAGAAGA
>JALUFI010000218.1 GCA_027043685.1 Pyrodictiaceae archaeon | reverse complement strand
GGGACGCTGGGCTCGTCGCCCGCGGCGAGGAGGGCCGCTACTACGCCGTAGCATACGCGGTGAAGGGCCCAGGGCCCGCCGAGCTAAGAAGGAACGTGACCCACCGCCTGGGGCAGGACTGCGAGGCACTCGCGGCGAGGATAGAGGAACTCAGGAAGGCTATCAAGGTGCTCGAGGAGAGGCTTCGCCGCCTAGAGGAGAGGTGCGGAGTGGACACGGCCTAGAAGGCCCCCTCCGCGGAGAGGCCTCGAGAAACAAGGGAAGAAGTGAGAGATGCCTAGGCTGAGGCGACCTGGCTCGACTGGGCCGCTGGCGCTGCGCGGACCAGGCCGAGCCTCATAGGCCTAGCAACTATCACGCAGTAGGGAGCGCCGCCGTTGAGCCCCTGCTCCTCCTCGTAGGCGAGGTACTTCTCGCCAGTCACCTCCTCGAGGACTGCTGCGAGCATGCCGCGCTCCAGGTGGCAGGCGCCACGGCTACTACCGCGGCCCACGAGGCGGCGACTCGCGAGGCTCGGAGCATCCTCCATCCTAACCACTAGCTCGCCGCCCCTCATCTCGACCAGCTCCACGCTGCCAAAGCCTAGCTCACGTAATAGCTCAACGTAGGCCTTCACTATCTCTTCGGGGTCACGGCTGCCTCCAATCCGTGTCTCCATCTCCTCCACGAGTCCCTTGCCTATCCTCTTGCCTAGGTAGTAGAGGGGCCCCGCGGCAGCGTCACCCACAAGCCCAACAATGGCGTCAATAATGGCGGCATAAGCCCTCATAGGGATAAGGATATAGCGCTCCTCGCCCTCCCCGAGTGTGAGCATACCATTCCTCACCACGAGCTTGGACGCCACTCTGAACCACCCCCTGTTGGCTGGCCAGGAGCTTCCCTGCCCCTCCTCCGGCCGCGCTGCGGAGGAGGAGAGGCGGGGCCGCCGTGCCCGCGGCTCTCCGCGGGGCCCTGGGGCTCGGCGGCCTCCTGGCCTGGTCCCGGGGGGTTCGGCGAGCTCTAGGATTGCAAAATGGTTAGTTTTACGCTTTTACTTGATGGTGCGATGTTGCTGCATACGCTCCTGCTCTATCTATTCCGTTGGTGGTCTGGGCGGTGTATAACCCGTTTATAAATAAGTGTACGCCCTTGGATTCTAGGTGTCCGCCGCCGAGAAGGCTCCATGTTCCTTATGCTAGCCGGGACGAGTGTAACTCTACCAGGTGTATTGGTTAATATTTACTTTTATTTTTCATGCTGGTGGGTGGTGTTTTGGCGCTGCTTTGGCGTAGATAGGGGAGCTGGTTTTCTCTTGTTGTGAGGCCGGGGTGGCGCCGGGTGTCGGCGGCTGCCGAGGCCTGGCTTGAGGAGGCTTACCGTAGGGCTCGTGGCCTCGTGGCGTCTGCCAGGCGCCTCGTGGTGGTGCACCACGTTGACCTTGACGGTGCTGTGGCTGCTGCTATTCTGGCTCGCGGCGCTGGGGGTTCTGCGAGGTTCCGTGTAACGGGTGTCCGTGGCGTGAGGCGGGCCGTGTTGGCCGAGCTGAGGGCTGCCGCGGGCAGTGGCGCCTTGGTTGCCGTGGCGGACGTGTCTCCTGGGGGGAGGGGTGACGCGGAGGCGATTGCCTCGGGGCTGAGGTGGGGGCAGCGCCTGGTCTGGCTCGACCACCATGTCTGGGAGCCGGGGGCCCTGGAGGCCCTCCGCTCCGCGGGCGCCGTGGTCGTGCTTGACCGGGCCAGGGTGACCGCTGAGATCGCCTGCAGGGTGACTGGCTGCGGGGACGAGCTGAGCAGGACGCTCATGGAGATAGCTAGGGCGGATGACAGCTGCTCCGTTGACCCGCTTGGGCTGGCGCCTAAGTGGAGGCTTGTCCTCCGCGTCGCGGGGCCCCGGGCCGCGGAGAGGGCGGCGGAGTCGTTTGCCCGGGGCGAGCTGTGGCCCCGGTGGGCCGAGGAGCTCTACCGGGAGAAGGCGGGAGAGTACTACGAGGAGATAAGGAGGGGGCTGAGCATCCACCGCTACAGCTTCGACGGGCTGCGCGTCGCGGTTGCTGTGCCGCCGGCCCGGGCGAGTGCCTGCGACCTGGAGCAGCTGGGCCTCCTCCCCGGCCCCCAGGAGACCGATGTCCTCGTGGTTGTGTATCCCCGTGGCCTCAGCATACGCACATGGGGCAGACTACGCGCCGACTGCATAGCATCCCAGCTGGGCGGCGGGGGCCACCACAACGCAGCCGGGGCGCCCCGGCCCTCGACGACCATGGGGTGGGCCCAGATAGCCCGCATGGTTGCACGCGCAGCGGAGAAGTGCAGGCAGCGGCCGAGCAGCGGTGGAGGGGAGAGCCCTCATTAGAGCAGAGGAATACCGCTCCGGGCAGGAGGAGGGGCTGTGAGGGGAATAGCCGGGGCTTAGCCCCTCCCCGTGGCGGGGTGCTGAGCAACACCTAGGCCGAGCCCCGCCCCCTTCTCCTCTCCCAGTGCTGCTGCGGAGCTTGCCACGTGTGGGAGGGGCTGCGCCGTAGCCCTAACAAGGCCCTGGGGGCCCGGTGCCGCATAGCCTGGGAGGACGAGGAGACGCCATCCAAGGGTGCTACAAGGGTGGGCCAGGTTGTACGAGGTCCGTGCATGTGTTGAGTTCTCGGCCGCTCACCGTATCGAAGGGCATCCCCGGTGTGGGAGGATTCATGGCCACAACTACCGGGTGTGCATTGTGCTCCGGGAGGAGCGTCCGATGGA
>JALUFI010000217.1 GCA_027043685.1 Pyrodictiaceae archaeon | reverse complement strand
GAAGCAGCTGGCTACGCACCAGCTGCTTCTCCACGGCCTGGCCGCCGAGCTGGAGGTAGCCCGTGAACCAGGCAAGCACGAGCCCCCCGACAGTGATAGCTATCAGCGCCAGCAGGGCCGCCGAGACCAGCTCGCTGACAGCCCTCATCAATGCCCCCAAACGTGCGGAAGAAGGAGATGGGGCGAGGGGGATAACCGTTCCCCCGTGCTAAACAGCTTTCCCGGAGAACCCGGGCTCCTGGCCACCCCCTTCCCCAGGGGAGGGGGATGGGCGGGATCACCGACGCCGAGCCCCGCCGCCTCTATGGCGGGGCGGTGGCGTGGCCCAGCGATGGCGACCCCTCCCGCATCTATGCCTGCCTGGCCTCGCTCCGCGCTATGTAGTCGAGTAGCTCCACGGTCTTCGCGACGGCGTAGGTGTAGGCCAGGGCCGCTATCGCTGCCAGGCCAGCGGCAGGGGCCATGGCGAGGCCCGCGAGGAATAGTATGAAGAGCCTCGTGTCCCTGCCCGCTATGTTGGGTATCCTCCCCACGAGGGCTGGGTGCCTCCCGGCCAGCTTCTCGCCGACGGCGTGGATGTAGGTGACGAGGAGGTCGCCGCTCAGCCCCAGGCCCAGGAGGAGGGCGGCGAGCAACGGGTCAAGGCTCTTCATGGCTGCTAGGCCCGCGCCGAGCAGCGCCGCTATGTCCGCAAGCCTGTCGAGGACTGTGTCTAGGAGCGCGCCTCCCCTGCTCTGCCTCCCCGTGAGCCTCGCTATCTCGCCGTCAACGCCGTCGAGCACGGAGCCCGCCTGGGCGGCGACGCCGGCGAGAACCGGGTGCCCGGCGGCGAAGAGGGGGCCCGCGGCCGCGACTAGCCATGCAGCTACAAGGCTCACCGCGTCCGGGCTCGGGGGCCGCCTCCTCCTGGCTAGCCATAGGCTTATCCTCGTGCTCAGCCTCCTATTGATGTACCTAGACACCACGCCGTCGGTGGGCTTGGTTAGCTGTCTAGCCGTGGAGCCAGCCGAGGACATGCTCCACCACCCTTCTCCCCGGCCCCTTCTCCGCCCTCTCAAGGTCCCGGGGGGTGTCGACCTCGAGCCAGGGGAGCCCAGTGCAGTCAGCCACGCGGACCAGGCGGCCCCGGGAGGCGAGGACGGAGAGCAGCTCGTTGAGCCTAACCACGCCTCCCCGGAGCCCCGATACCAGGGCCGCGGCCTCCCGGAGGGTAAGCGTGTCCAGGCCGAGGGCGTGGACGCCGTTATCGATGCAGCTCCAGGGCTCCAGGCCCTTCCCGATAGACGCTGCCAGAGGGGGCTCCGCGAGAACCCTTGTAGCCTCCCCCACGTCTACCCAGCCCGGCTCGGCGTCGCAGCCAACCACGTAGCCCCCGTCCCCGGGCAACGCGTCGGCAACCCTGGCCGCGACCAACGGGCTATACACGTGGTCACTCATAGAGACCATTGCAGTGTCCACGCCGGCCTCCCAGGCGCCGAGCAGGAGGCTCCACCCGTTCTCCCTCCACTGCTCCTCGTTGACAACGATGCTGGCCGAGCCCCTGCCTGCCACCGACTCAACCAGGCCCCGCAGCTCCCCAGCGAGCCCCCGGACAGTAACCACTATGAACTCCGAGACGCCGAGGAGGTGGAGAACCGAGACAGGGTACCAGGCAAGGGGCCTCCCCAGCAGGGGCCTCAGGGGCTTACGGCCACCCAGCCGCTCCCCGGCGCCAGCAGCCAGCAGCACAGCGGTCCTCGGCGCAGCCACGGCCCCCCGTCACCCCTCCCACGGGCCAGGCGGCGCCGAGGATTAAAGACCAAGGAGCGTCCTCCACTCCAGCGATACACGGAGGAGACACGCACACCATGACAACTCCACGCGACCTGGTGGAGAACGCTCTCCGGGCGAGCCGGGGCAGGCTCCTGGAGCACGAGGCCATGATGCTCCTCGAGGCCTACAAGGTGCCCGTGCCCCCGTACAGGTTCGCCCCCAGCCCCGAGGAGGCGGCCAAGGCGGCCGAGGAGATAGGGTTCCCGGTCGTCGTGAAGGTTGTGAGCCCCCAGGTGGTGCACAAGAGCGACGTGGGCGGCGTCGCCCTCGGCCTCAAGACCCCGGAGGAGGTGGAGAAGGCAGCCAGGGAGATGCTGGAGAAGATACCCCGGCTAGTCCGGGGCGCGGAGGTGCTGGGCTTCCTCGTCCAGCGCATGGCCCCGCCCGGCGCGGTCGAGGTCGTGGTCGGCGGTGTCCGCGACCCCGTCTTCGGGCCAGCAATAATGTTCGGCCTCGGCGGCGTCTTCGTCGAGCTCTTCCAGGACGTGAGCTTCCGCGTCGCCCCCTTCACCCGCGAGGACGCCGAGGAGATGATGCAGGAGGTCAAGGCCTACAAGCTGCTAAGAGGCTACCGAGGCAAGCCCCCCAGGGACCTAGACGCCCTCGCAGACATAATAATGGCTCTTCAGCGCATAATGCTCGAAATCCCGGAGATACGCGAGGCGGACCTCAACCCAGTCATGAGCTACCCCAGGGGCGCCCTAGTAGTGGACGCCCGCTTCATCCTAGAGAGGAAGCGGGGCGGGGAACCCGGGGCCTAGCAGCCGAGGAGGCAAAGCACCAGCCCCTGCACGGCACCGACAATCGCCCCCAGCACGAAGCCACTGGCCTCGATGAACCGGAGCTCCCTCCCCACAGCCTCCCAGAACAGCTCCTCAACCCTACCAGGCTCCAGGGCCAGAAGCTCCTCCTC
>JALUFI010000216.1 GCA_027043685.1 Pyrodictiaceae archaeon | reverse complement strand
CTGCAGCAGCACACTCATAGCATGTAAGGCCCGCGAAACAATCCCCCCAGAGGCCTGCGAGCAGGCAAGGCAGGACAGCACAGCTTAAGACCCCCGACACGTGGCAAGGAACACGACACGAGGCAAGACCTCCTCCGTGAGGGGGGCCGCCGTAGCTCAGCGGGCAGAGCGCCGGCCTTGTAAGCCGGTGGTCGCGGGTTCAAATCCCGCCGGCGGCTCCACTTCACTCGCCACATCCTGCATCATTCCCTGTTCCTTGCCCTTGCCGCGGCCTTACGGAACACTGCCTAGAACATATTAATATCAACATATTATAATCTTATTTTTGTATTTATACTTTAATAATTTGACTAGAACCTTGTAAGGGTGAGTTATTACAGTTCCTTGTCTTGTGCGGGTGTAGATTAATCAGTGTAGAATGATTATCATTTAGCCACGGGGCGTGACTAAGCCTTGGCGTTCCTACGCTTCCTCAAGCGCTGGTGGCACATGCGTGACCCCGAGATACGCTGGATAGTTGAGGTCGGCGTTGAGGAGATACCCGAGGAGGCAAACCCCGTGCCGGAGAGAATGAACCCACCCTACGGCTTCGTCTCCAAGTACATCGACCAGATGAGCTACCTACTCGAGGACCCAGACCTAGTGCTCACACTGATGAGGAGCGCCGAGGGCAAGATAAACCGCAGGATGAGGCTCCACGGGCTCCGCGGCGAGGTCAAGCTGCTCGTGACGCAGCCGGAGATAGCGCAGGGCCCCTACCTCATAATAATGAATGGGAGCCGTTTTGACGCCTGGCTCCTAACCTACTACGGTGTCGTGGTGGCTGCTAAGCTTGACGAGGCAGGTGTCGGAACCACGTATGGGTTGCAGGCCCTGAGATTCCTTGACGAGTGGACCGGTGAGGTAGACTTCACGGCGATTAAGCTGAAGGAGAGGCTCTACAAGTGGGGCCCAGAGTTCAGCGTCTACATACACGGCATCGACCGGCAGCATCACTACCTAGTGGTCACGCTGAACAATCTGTACCGCTTCCTGCTCGCCGGCAGCCCGAGGAAGGTTATTGATAACACGCTTGACGCTATGGCCGATTACACTAAGTTCCACTTCCGCAGCGAGGAGAGGCTCTTCGACAAGTATGGGTACCCGAGGGCTGAGGGGCACAGGCGCCAGCACCAGCTCTTCGTCAACAAGGTCACCGACTTCATGGAGAAGTACCAGGCCGGTGAGCAGAAGCTGACCCTTGATGTGCTGCACTTCCTGGCTGACTGGGTGCGCAACCATATACTGACGAGCGACCATGACTACGGTGAGTGGTTCTACCAGCATGGTGTACCAGTGGTTGATGAGCATCTTGTGAGGGAGTGCCGCGAGGCCAGGAGGAGGCTCGAGCTGCCGCTGCAGTAGCCACGTGGCGGCTACACGGGGCCTCTGTAGCGTAAAACCGTGTGAGCGGGATTTTCGACTCCTTTCCCTCCCCGGTATGATTAAATGATTACTTGTTATGTTTTGTTTGTTGATACATAGTGGCTTCTCAGCGCGTAGAATAGCAGTGCGTGTGTCTGCGGGTCCGGGCCCAGCACCGTGTTCACCTTGTAGACGGCGTCCTCCCATGCCTGGTACCAGGGCTTGCCCTCTCGCAGCTCCTGGAGGGCGTACTTGACGAGCATGTATAGTGCCTGGTCGGCGTGCTTCACGGTTACCTTGTGGTTCCAGCCTATGTACATGCCTAAGCCGTGGTTGAACAGGGCTGCTATCGTCTTGGGGTCTGCTGTTGCCCAGCACGCGGAGACTATCATGACCGACTGGTTGGGGAAGCGGCCCTGGAGCTTCTCCTGGAAGAAGCGTGGCAGCACAGCCACGTAGAGCTTGTGTGGCGCGAGGAGGGGCCTCGCCTTTGCAACGTAGCGTTGCTCGCCCAGCTTGGTGTAGTTGTTTCTCCAGGGGAGCCCGGTGAATATGCCTCCGAAGTACTCTACGCCTTGCGGAGTGTACTCGAGCGCTATGCCGCCGTGCACGCGCAGGATGACCACGCTGTACTTTGTTAGCTCCTCGTATAGCTTGAGGTTTACCTGCCTCCCCTCCTTGACTACTACCTTGAAGCCGGCCTCCTCGAGCATGTGCTTCAGATCGTTTATCAGCGTGGCGTTAGGGAAGTCCTCGCTCAGCCCGTCGGCTATGAGTGCGAGTCTCTCGTTGCCCGTGGAGGGGGCTGCGCCGCTGTGGCGTGGTAGGAGGAGAACAGCCGCGAGCACTGCCAGCGCGGCAGCAGCCAATACTGCTGCGAGCAGCCTGCCCCGCTGTCTCTCCCTCTCCGCCTTGGATGCTCTGCGTCTACGCCTAGCCATGCCGCAGCACCGCCTGGCACCGGGTGCCCGGAGGCTCGGCCGAGGGTACTATCCTCACCGGCCCAGGGGGCCTCGGGCCTAAAGGCCCTCCTCACAGCCTAGCTCCCTCCTCCTTTTTCGGTGCCCTGGGGCTACACTCTTATTCCATGTCTCCCTCCATGGAGTCTCCTCCATGCACGGGGGTTGGCGCGGATTGGAGCTTGGGGAGTTCCGTCTCTCGTTGTACCAGCCCGGGGGGCCTATGGGAGTCTTCTACCCTGTTGAGGAGGTATTGTTGAAGAAGAGGTCAAGGTACCAGGAGATAATGGTTGTCCGGCTGCGCGGCTTCGGCAAGACGCTTGTGCTGGACGGGCTCATACAGAGCAGTGAGGTCGACGAGTACATCTATC
>JALUFI010000215.1 GCA_027043685.1 Pyrodictiaceae archaeon | reverse complement strand
GCTTCTCGGCCGCATAGTTTATGATAACCATGCTCAGCTGCGGCACATCTATGATACCCATGTCTCGCCAGGGAAGCGCGTAGGTGAAGACATCGCGTAGGAGAGCAGGCTTATTGAGCACCGGTACTTGGTCGCCGCCCCAGAGGAAGCGCCACCCAACATAGTGGTGTATAATCAGGAGCCTGGCGCCGGCTAGCAGAGCAGCCGCAGCGGCAACGGCCAGGTATAGGCCGCACCGCGGGCCCCGGAGCCCCTTAAGCCTGGGCATGGAGGGGGGCACCACGTAGCGCCTCGCACATGGCAGCGCGTTCTCAGTAATAGCTCGGGGGCTGCGGCGCGGAGGAGGGGGCTAAGGCGTCTTTGCCTCGGCGGGGGCGCCCTCAACGGGCTCCTGAACCCTTGCCGCGTGGAGCCTGCCGGCGAGGTAGCCCAGGCCTGCCGCGAGGTACTCGAGTGTCTTGAGCCCAAGAACCGCTAGGGCTAGGTGGGGGCGTCTCCAGAACCCGGGGCTCGTGACTAGCATGCGGTAGCGCTGCAGGGGGCTCACCTGCTGCCAGGCGTACACGTCGCCGTAGCGCTGCAGGTACTTCCACGCGGTCTTGGCGTAGTAGTACTTCTTGCGGAGAAGCCTCGTCAGCGTAACCCCCTCCTCGTGGTGGATTATAGGGGCCTCTATCCTAGCATCCACCCTGTACCCCATACGCCGTATCTTAGCCGGGAGCGTCGCCTCCTCGAAGAACACGAGGTCCTCGTCAAAACCGCCGGCCTCCAGGGCGAGCCTCCGGGGGAAGAACCTAGCCGACTCCACCGGCGTGCCGCGGTAGAAGAGCCTCTCATACCTACGTATACGCGCCACCAGAGTGTCGCCAACCGTTATCTCCGGTATAACCACACCGCCTATCCTCGGGTCCTCGGTGGCCTTCTCAACAGCCTCCTCCACAACCCGCGGCGTCAACTCCATATCAGAGTCTATGAAGAGCACGTAGTCTCCTCGGGCGCTACGGAGCCCGATATTCTTCGCCCTGGCGCGCTCCCCCCGCACCTGGATGACGCGGGCCCCGGCGCGTCTAGCAATCTCCACAGTCGAGTCTGTGCTAAACGAATCCACGACTATCACCTCTATGTTCCCGTAGGTCTGCCTCTCTATGGAGGCTAGTGCTAGCCCCAGTGTGTTCTCCGAGTTATACGTAGGTATGATTACTGAGACCAACGGCTCGCTTCTAGACCCGGCCACTATCCATCGCTCCCCCGTGAGCAATCGGGGCAAGTATGCCTAGAAGGCGCCTCGACCCTCAATTTTCCGTGGAGGCCCCTAGGCCGAGTCCTCGGCCCTAATTAGTACCTGCTCAAATCTCCGCGCCGTGGCATCCCAGGAGAGCCTCCGGGCATTAAGGTGCGCCCTCTCGGCCATACTAGATGCTGCCTCGGGGTCACTGATTACCTCCATTATCGCCTTGGCCAGCCTCTCCGGGCTGTGAGGCGGCACCAGGCGCACCCCCTCAAGGTACCGGGCGGCGTCACGGAGACCGGGTACATCATAGGCTACTGCTGGCGTGCGGCACGCGGCGGCCTCGATTAGACCTATGCCCCAGCCCTCCCGCTTAGACGTATAGACGAGAAGACCTGCCCTGGAGAGCAGCTGTTTCTTTTCATCCTCGGGTATGTTCAGCCTATACTCAACCCTTCTAAGGCCCAGGCGCTGCGTTAACGCAAGAAGCCTCAGCAGATACCTGGGCTCGGGCCTGCCCGCTATCGTTAGCCTGGCTTCGGGGTGCCTATCCTCGACTAGGCGCCATGCATGGAGCAGTTCCTCGAGCAGCTTGTAGGGAGCTATCCTGCCCATGTATACTACATGGCTTGTGTTTTTCTCCGCGCCGGACAAGCAGTCACCATACTCTGCCCAGTCCAAGCCGTTCATGATTATATGGATCTTGTCTTCGGGGTAGCCGAGTTCCAGGAGGTCGGCCCTAGTGGTCTCGGACACTGTTATGACCGCGTGCAGCCTGCCCCTCCTAGCGGCGGTTATGTATGGTCGGTGTAACTGCTTCTCGACGCGCCATGCAAGTGGCTGCAGGGGGCCGACTACGCGGCTCCAGCAGTCCCTGCAGAGCTGGTGGATGAGCACAACTATGGGCTCCTCGGCGTACAGCGGCGTCATGAATGGGACGGTGTTTATCTCGTCGATTACCACGTCGGGGCGCCAGCCGCTCCTCTTTAGCTCCATGTAGGTTTTCCTGGCCGCGGGGTAGACTGTGAGCCTTCCCCCTCGGCGGATGACTGTGTAGCCGTCTATCTCTTCCCGCGGGGGGAGCCCGTTGGGCCTGCTTGTGGCTAGTACTACTTCGTGGCCCCTTGCTGCTAGGCGTTTGGCCACCTCGTGGGTGTAGACCTCGGCTCCGCCGGCTAGTGGGTGGCGTATGTCGCGCCAGTTCATCCAGAGTATTTTCAGGTGTTCCCTCATCCCTGCTTGCTCCCTCTACGCGTCGCCGGGGAGGCTACCGCTGCTCGACCCTACTGGGGCTCCTGGCGCGGCTGCGGTAGGCTATGGCTAGTAGCTCTAGGAGCATCTCTAGGATTACCCGGGGCTTCTGGCGGCCGTGGAGGCTTAGGGGTGCCTTGCTGGGGACCTCTAGTATCCTTGCGCCTAGGCGGTGGAGTGCTGCTAGCAGCTCTGTGTCGAAGCTGTAGCGGCGGGCGTGGGTGCGGCGGAGGGCTTCGAGGAGCATGTCTCTCCGGAACGCCTTGGCGCCGGTCTGGGTGTCGTGGAGCCTTAGCCCGGTTAGGAGCCATGTGAGGCCCCGGTAGCCGTGGCTTAGGAGGCGGCGGAGCCTGGAGGCCCTCGTGTTTGACTCTGGGTGCCACTTGGAGGTGATGACCGCGTCGTATAGGTGGAGGGGAGCGAGTATGTAGAGGAGCTGCCTGGGGTCTATGTCGCCGTCTCCGTCGAGGAAGGCTATGTAGGGGCAGGTGGCGTGCCTGGCTCCCACGGTGAGGGCGAAGCCCTTGCCCCTGTTCTCCTCGTAGCGGAGGACTAGCAGCCTGCCCCTGGGCCCTATGTGGGCCCCGGCTGCCGCCCGGAGGGTCTCGCCCCCGTCGGGGCTCCCGTCGTCGACAACTATTACCTCGTAGCGGGGGATACGGGTCTCCTCGAGGACGAGGGAGGCGAGGCTAGCGGTGTAGCGTACAGCCTCCCCGGCCCGGTAGGCGGGGAGAACCACGCTCGCGCAGCCCAGGAGCCGGACCGCGCGGAGCCAGACCCGGGAACTGGGCTCCCGGTTCCCGGCTCCCCGGAGGCCCTGGCTCCCGGCCCGCGTCGCCCGCTGTGCCTGGATAGCTTGCTGGCTCGCCGCCAAGGGCCTCATGCCTCGCCTCCCTGGCTGCTTTGCCCAGCCCTATTGCTACATCCGAGTGGCTCCCAGGTGAGGATTCACAACTAGCCCCTCGGGGGGCTTGTAAAGGGGTTCGGTTCCTTGCATCGAGGCTGCCCCTGCACCCACCCCGGGGGGCCGCTAGGCTTCAAGAAGCCTCGCGATGTCGTCGTTGCTCAGCTTCGCGTATCTCTCCATGCTGCCTATGTCGTACCATGGGCCGTGGTGGATGTAGGCTTTGACGCGCATCCCCCTCCTTATCATCCAGGGGATCATGTCCGCCATTATGTCGAAGCTTTTGCCTAGCTCCCGCCCCGCCTCGGGGATGGTGTTGGTCTTGAGTGCTAGGATGCCTATCGTCACCTTTATGGGGAGCCATGGCTTCTCCTCGAGCCTCTTGACGTTGCCGTCCTCGTCTACCTCCGCGACGCCTACGGGTACCTGGTAGCGGTCGGCGAGGGCCAGGGTTGCGTCTGCCCCTGTCTCCTCGTGGAGCCGGAGTAGTGCCTTGACGTCCAGGGGAGCGAGTATGTCTCCGTACCAGACGAGGACCGTGTCGGCGCCGCGGAAGAGGCCCTGCCTGTGGGCGTTTAGCAGGGCGCCGCCGGTGCCCCGGTACTCGGGGGTGTCTATGCTGTAGGCTAGCTCTAGGCCCCAGTCGCTTCCGTCGCGGAAGTAGTTGCGTATCTGTCTCCAACGGTACCCTACGAGGAGGACTGCTCTCTGGACCCCGTGCCTGGCGAGCCAGGCGAGTATGTGCTCGAGGAGGGGCTTCTCCTCGGGCCCCACGGGGACCATGGGCTTGGGTATTAGGTCTGTGTAGGGGCGGAGCCTCCTCCCCTCCCCGCCCGCCAGTATGGCTGCAACTACATTCGTCAACGCCCTAGCCTAACCCCCGTAGCGAGGAGGCTTCCCCGCACAGCGCCGAGGTGTTAGCACTTACCCCTCTTCTAGTCGCCGGACCCGCCCCCGGCTAGCCTGGCCTGCTGGATGTAGAGGAACGCCACGTCCTCCACCGCCTGGGTGGCCTCCCTCGCCTTCTCGTGGAGCCTCTCCGCGGCCTCCCTCTCGGCCTTGGGGTCGGCGAGGCCACCGGCTATCCCCGTCTCCTCGGCGAGCCTCGCCGTTAGGAGGTACTCCAGCGAGGTGGCGCGGAGCACCACGGCGTCGTGGAGGGCCCGGAGCCCCGGAGGGAGCCGGTGGTAGTGCTCCCCGGGGAAGCCTAGGAGGCGGCGCGCGTGGCGGAGCCGGTCCTCGGCCTCCATTGGGTCACGGGCGAGAGCCTCCTCAGCCTCCTCGACAGCGGCCAGCGCCTCCAGCAGCCGCGCCGCAACAGCCTCCAGGAGCACAGGGTCGAGGGGAGTAGGCACAGCAGCCTCCCACGGACCCGCAACCCGTGCCCAGGAGGCGGCTAAGAAGCAAACAGCCCGGGGAGGAGACTCGGGCAGCCAAAGGGCTGCGCAGCCGTGGTTCAAGGAGGCGGTTCACGAGAATCCCCGGCCCCCGGTGCACCGAGGAGCGGGTACCATTGCTGAGCCCCCTGAATCCTCCCCGCGTGGTTGCCGCCCTCCGGGGGTGTCCTTGAATTGTCCCCGGCTGCTCTTCCTCCCTGGCGGCTCTGGGGCCGCGGGCCTCGCCCCCGCTCCCCCGCGACTTTCCTCGCCCGGGGGTGTCCCCGGCTGGGTATGGGCGGGGGGTTCCCCCGTGGCCCACAGCCCCCCTCTTAGCCGTGGAGGCCTAGGTGCTCCTCGGCTGCGTAGGCTAGTAGGCCTGCGACTGTCCATGCCTTGAGGGGCCTGCCTCTCGCCAGGCTTAGCCTCAGCCATGCCTTGCGCAGCGTGGAGCGCTTGAAGTCTCCGCGGGGGAACATGCCTATCCCAACCGGCTTCCCCGTCACTAGTGCCAGCCGGGCCGCCTGCCTGGGGGTCGCTGGGGCTCCCTTCTCGTGCATGAGTATGAGCTTGCCGTGCCTCTCCACGAACTCGCGGAGGCTCCCGGCCTCCAGGTCTATGAGTGGCCTCCCGGTGGGCGGAACCCTTCCCTTCCTCAGGAGCTGGGCGACGAGGCCGCGGAAGCGCTCGAGGTGCTTGGGTATCCTTGTCTCGGGCTCGACCCGGAAGACGCGGCCGTCGTAGACGTGGATGTAGAGCCTTAGGCGGCCCGCGTGGTTGAGGATGCTGTCCTGGAGGACGAGGAGCGTGGTGTGGACTATGTCTGGGCGGCCGCGCTTCCACTTCTGGGGCAGCGTCTCCATTGCGTGGTAGTGGAGGGTCTTGTCGAGCAGCATCTCCCAGGGCTCCACCCCGTAGCGGCGCGCGCTCCTCTCTACCTCCGGGTGGCCCCAGAGCTCCCTGGGCACCGTCTCCAGGGGGGACTCCAGCAGCACTATCTTCAGCACCGGCGTCTTCACGGCCCCCCTCTCCGAGCCCCCCGTGGCCGCCTCCCCGGGCCGCCCGGGGTTCTTGTGCCCCCCGCCTTGGTGGGCCCCGGGTGGGGCGCCGGGGGCCTTGGCCAGGGGGTTCGTGGCGGGCGTCGACCTGGGGACTACCCGTGCGAAGCTGGTGGTGTTCGACGAGGAGGGCCGCGTCGTCGACTCCCTTGTGGCGCGCTCCCCCCTCTACTGGGGCCGGGGCCTGGGGGTCCACGGTGCTTCTGCGCTGAGGAGGCTCCCCTGCGTCGACCTGGATGGTTTCGAGAGATGAGGTGGTGCGTCGTGTCCTTGAAGCAGCCAGTGAGGAGTACGTGGACGTGGCGAGAAGCATGGATGAGGTCGCGGGGCTGCTGGTGGTGCTGGAGGTTCGCAACCTGCGGGCCAGGCTCCGCTACACCGAGCTGCTCCGCAGCCAGGACCCCGACCAGCTCCTGTCAAGCACGCTGAGCTTCTACCAGGCAATGGGTCTCCGTGAGGCCCTAGAGGGGCTCGAGTCAGCGATAAGCTTTGTAAGGGAGAGGACCCGGGGCCAGAGGAGCCTCGACGACTACTCCTGACTCGGCCCACGCGCTGCATAATGTGGCTGAGCCTAGTTACCAGGGAGTCTGTTAGGTCCGGCGCCCCGTCTTCCGGGCGTCTCCTCTCGTCATTCTCGTCATTTCTCTTCATTGTCTACAAATCTTGCCGCTGCTGCGGCGAGAAGAGCTGACGCGAACATCCTTACCGTCGCTAGAGCCGGGTCTGGCAGGACGCTGTAGAGGGTCGTGACCGTCGCTGCCAGAATGTAGGCTTGCCGCGGCTCCAGGGAGAGCAGTGTTGTGAGGCTCTCCCTTAGCCTATGGGCAGTGGCTAGCGCGGCTACCGTCGCGAGGAGGAGTGCTGCTGCGGCTGTGAGTGGGATGTAGGCTGGTGCCACCGCGATTGTCTCGGGGTGGTCTGTATGGCTTACTGCGAGCACCCCCTCCAGTGCATTGATAGTTGCAGGGCCATGTGTCATGACTATGCCTAGGTATGCTAGAAGGGCTAGTGTCGCGGCGACGAGCTTTTTCGCCGACGACGCGTTGTTGACCACTATTGCCAGGTAGAGGGATGCGGCAGCGAGAACAGGGAGTAGCTTCACCCCGATCAAGTAGAGGGGGACGTCACCCATTGTTATCGCTACCGCCGTGACCAGCGAGGCTGCGAGCAGCGTGTACAGCGTAGCGCCTAGCAGGCGGAGGCTAGGCCAATCCCTACCCGCATATCCTCTAATACGGCGATAACCGCTACCGCTATCGGGGCTAGCTGCTCAAGGAGGCCCATCGGCTCTATGTACTCTATGCTCCAGTAGACCCGGAGCCCGCTGGGGAGCCGGGCAGCGTGTATCGCCACTAGCGAGCCTCCGGCGTCTACTAGGCTCGACGCATTTGCAGCCACAACATCAAGGCCCTGGACGCGCATACCGTTACAGAGAACTGGCCCGCCAGGTATACTCCACTCGCCGCCGTGGGCACGGAGGACGCTTCCATTGATGCCTCGGGGGAGCTTGGCTATGCGTGCGGCTGAGCAGGCAGCGGCCAGGCTGCCGTCACTGTTCTCAACGACTATCCTCGCGTATAGCAGGCCAGCGCCGCCATGGCTATTAATGAACCGTGTCAGAGCGATTGCGTGGTAAACGAGGACGATGAGCGTAACCAGCTGCAGCACTAGGAGCCTCCGCGGCTGCAGGCCCGTGGCACCCGGGTCGCCGCCCCTCAAGGCCTCGGGGAGGGAAATAGGGTGGCTGAGGGAGCCCCCTTGCCAGCCTCGAGGGAAGCATATGAGGCTCCTTGGTGGCCCGTGCTCGTCCTGCTGTGCTTAGCGGCTTACGGGGGCTGTGACCGGGGCATTGGAGCCTAAAGCCGCCCGTGATGATGGGTTGGTTTACCTACTCAGAGCCCTCATGTCTGCCCTGTATGCGTTGGCTATCATAGCCGTAATTGTTGGCTTCTTTTCGCTGTCGGGCTCTAGGGACTTGAGCAGCCACTTGGTGGCCTACGTCGAGGCGCGTGGTGACGGTTCGCACGGTGCCGCGCTGCTCTGCTTCCTTGAAGTACCCGGGGGCCTGGATTCTCTCAGGAGTGGCGGGTTCGTCCTTAGGGTTGGGCTTGGGCTCGCTACGGGCTTTTATAGGGCCAATGTGTCTCTTGGTGTCGCGGCCTCTAGGGCTGTTTGCACGAAGCTGCTTGGGTTCAGCCCTGGCGGCCTTTTTGCCGTGAATGTTAGCCGTATCGCTCTCGCCGCTGCGAGGCCCTATGTTATTGGATACGGTCTCGGCACTGGTAGCAGAGTCGTCCTATTCTCCACGCCGCTGCTGTTCCTCGTAGCGGCTACTACTATCTACGTAGCTTCGATCATAGTGTTCAAGCGGGTCGGCGAGTTCGAAGGGCTGCAGCCGCTCGCTGAAGAAGTAGCTCCATTTACGCGGGCCCTTGGAGGGCGTCGGGAGCGCTTACTTGTCGGTGCGTGGTTCTTTAGTGGCTCCTTCGTGCTTTTCCTTATTGGCGGTTATCCCTCGCTGGCCGTGTATTCTCTGGGCCTTTCCGTGCTCCTTGCCTTAGCCCTCATCTTAGATTATTTAGTTGACTTTGTTGAGCCTCGTAATAAGTGGCTATACGTCTTGGCTCTCCTGTTTGGGTTACTGACTATTTTTGATACAATAAGTATAATTATAAGGATTGTTGCTATGTTGTTAGCGTACGCGCTTATGGCTGTATTCGCCGTTGTGTCTCTACTTTACATTTCAACGGGGAAAGCGGGAGGCCTTTACAAGATACTACTTGTGTTCATGTATCTTTATGTAGTTTTCATCGTTTTATTCCTGGTTATGAGGAGTGGGTTCCTTGCTGCTCTCTTAGCGGCGCCTCCGGCTCTTATGGTGTCCCTGGCTCTGCCAGTTCTGCTTGGCTTCCTTGACGCAGTGAGAGGGATGCTGCTGAGCCGGCGACGCGCCTACCTCAGTCTTGTGGCTCTTTTGGCTGCTTTAATGGTCTCTTTGGGTGCGGCATCGGGCTTGGTGGTCGAGGATTATTACTGGAGAGAATGGGGTCTAGGGATGCTGTTCGCTACAGTGTCCATGCCTCTCGTCTTTGCTGTTCTCGGCTACCTGCGTGCAGGGTCCTCTGGCTCTTCACGGTTCTGGAGAGCTGTCGAGCTGGGCTTTGTAGGTGTGATGCTTGAGGCTTTGCTGCTTAATCCTCTTTCGCGGCTTTTCTCTTTCCGGTTCACAGCTGTGCTTGAGGTGCTTAGCTGGAGCGCGTTGCTGGCAGCTATCGTTCAGGTGGTCTACGTGATGTATAGGCTCTACGACGTGTTGAAGGGGAGTTAATGTGTTGTAGTCGGTGACTGTTGTGTGTGGACTGGGGTCTTGGGTGCTTAGGCTCTGTTTTTGTCCCTGTTCGTGTTGGTCTCCTGGCTCGCTGGTCTTTTGAGAAGGTGTGTGGCTTAGGATCAGAGGATGTGGTGGGCCCGCGGGGATTTGAACCCCGGACCTCCGCCGTGTCAGGGCGGCGTCCTAACCAGGCTAGACGACGGGCCCAGCCCCTCCCTGGGGGCTCCGTGTAGCATTGCCTTCTTGGCGGCGGGCTGGGGTTTATTTCTGTTTCATGCGTTTCCTCTGGGGCTAGGGCGGCTGGTACGTGTCGCATAGGTGCTGGAGGGCCTCCTCCTCGACCGGGTGCAGCCTTGGCGCCGCTACTACTAGGCTGTGGGGTGGTGGGGGGTATTGCTGTGAGGCTACGTGGCCTGGTGGGCCTGCGTGGCAGCGCTGGTCGGGGAGCCCTGCCCTCGCCACGCCGACCATGAGTGCCTCCCGGAGTATGGGCTCTAGCCCGTCTTTCTCGGCTAGCTCCCGCTCGAGGTCTAGGAGGAGCTTAACCGCCTCTGGTA
>JALUFI010000214.1 GCA_027043685.1 Pyrodictiaceae archaeon | reverse complement strand
GTCGAGGAGCACTTCCCCCGGGGAGGCCTGTTCGGCGCCGTCGCCGAGGCAGTGGTGCAGCTGCATCCCGTGCCCGTGTACCCGATAGGGGCGAGGGGCTACGGCCACAGCGCGAGGAGCGTGCTAGACCTCTACCGGGCGCAGGGACTCGACTCCGAGTCCCTGGCGAGGAGGCTGGCCGAGATAGCGGCGCAGCACGGCGCCACTGGGTAGCAGCGGCCTCCCCAAAAGGGGCCCCATAGCCCCCAGCGCCTCCACATAAATGTTACAATTCCATATGTTTTGTGCCCCGTTCACTGCCCCGAGTCGCCGGCCTGCTGGCGCCGCCGGCAGACCCTTGCACCACTGCGTATACATGCATCACAACCGCTCTATCAAAGGGGAGGTGGCTCTCGTTGCCCGAGGCCCGTGAGGCCGCGGAGAGCTTGAGGGCTAGCCTGCTCCGCATAGACAAGAGCATATTGAGCCTCATAGCCGCGAGGATGAATATCGCTGACGTGCTGGGCGAGGTGAAGAAGGAGAGCGGCATGAGTGTCTACGATCCTTCCAGGGAGATAACGGTTGCGAATATCCTGGCCGAGGAGGCTGCGAAGCTTGGCGTGAACCCGGGCCTAGCCAAGGAGATATACTTCATGGTTGCGAGGGAGACTAGGTGCAGGCAGCTCTACTGCCCCGAGACCATAAGGATAGCTGTCTACGGCTACGGCGGCATGGGTAGCATGCTGGCCAGCATGCTGGCTAGGGCCGGGTGCTGGGTAGCAATCACGGGCAGGGATATGGAGAAGGCCAGAGGCGTCGCTGCCAACATCGGGGCAAAGGCCATGGAGCCCGAGTACGCGCTCGACTGGGCCGACATGGTTATCTACGCCGTGCCGACGGATGCATTGCTCAAGCTGCTCGGGGAGCACCGCCGCCTCTACAGGGAGAGCATGCTCATCACTGACATCTCCTCCGTGAAGGCCCCGGTTGCGCGGAGAGTACGGGAGCTCTTCAGCGAGGAGGGCCCCGAGTACGCGAGCCTCCACCCCCTCTTCGGCCCCCTGAGCTGCCCCGCCGGCGAGAGCGTCGCCGTCGTGCCGCTGAGGCTCCAGAGGTGGAGGGGGAGACTCGACTCCCTCCTCCAGGGCCTGGGGCTCGTCCCCGTGTACGTGGACGCCGAGACACACGACAAGGCTATGGCTGTTAACCAGGTACTGCACCACATGGTGTATGAGCTATACAGCAGGGCCGCTGAACGGCTCGCTGAGCGGCTCGGAGTGGAGCCCGCAGTGCTGAAGGAGCTTGTCACGTGGAGCCTCAAGCAGACAATGAGTGTCGCGTCGAGGCTGGAGAATCTGCGGGAAGTCGTGCTCGAGATAAGGAGGCTTAACCCGTACAGCAGGGAGGCCCTAGAGGCCCTCCGAGAGGCCCTGGAGACCCTGGAGACCACGAGGGGCCTAGGCGGCGGGGACAATCATTGACTTAACCGCGTTCACGAGCTCAGATACCCTTCTGCGCCTCTCTTCTCTCATCCTCCTCCTCGCCATGAACGCCTCCTGCTTCTCCGGTGAGAGCACGGGGCGCTTGGGGAGGGGCCTGGGTCTCCCATCGGGGCCCACGGAGACGAATACCACGTAGAGCTGGGCCATCGTGGTGTGCCGCGCCTCAACGGGGTTCTCGGCGAATATTTTGACGCCTACCTCGAGGCTGGACTTGCCCGCCCCCGTTATCCCTGCCTCGAGGCGGAGTAGGTCCCCGGTTCTGGCGGGGGAGGCGAACACTGCGGCGTCGAAGCTAGCAGTGACCAAGGGCACGCCAGTGTACCTTATCGCAGTCGCTGCTGCGACCTCGTCTATTATCTGGAAGAGCCTGGACGCGTCGAGCACCCCTGGGAGAGTGAACTCGTCGGCCGGCGAGACGAACTTGTAGCTCTCGACCCGGAACACCGCGTCCAGGGGGGACAGGTCGCGGGCGAGCCTCCTCCTCTCCTCCACCAGGCCACGGCGCTCCTCAAGCCACTCACGGTGCGCCCTCGCAACCGGCTCCGACTCGAGGCTGCAGGGCTCAACAACTAGGCCGTGGCTCCTCGGCCGTGCATCCCCGCCCACGGCTACGAAGGTCTGGATGCTGAGGCTCACGGGGCGGGGCTCCCCGCTCTCCCCGGGCCGGGGGTAGGCCTCGGCGTAGACCAGGACATCCAGCGTGTGCCTCGTCGAGCCTATTACCCATGCGTGGGTGAACAGGTTCTCTCCGACCCTGCCCGGGGAGAGGATGAACAGGTGGTCTATCGCGCCCAGGACTACGTAGCCCCCCGCCGCCTTCATCGCTGCCATGCCGCCTGCCTCGAGCACCCAGCTCGCCAGCTGCCCTCCGTGGAGCGTGCCGTAGCGGTTCGTGTGACGGGGGTAGATGGGGTGTACAACCGTGACCCTTGAGGCCTCGATGCAGAGCCTCCTCTGCGCGGTTGACAGGACACAACACCCAGGGTATCCACTGCACTGGGGCCACGGTAGGCAAAAGCCTCGGCGCCACACCGGGCCCGGGCGGGCTGGCGACGATGGGCTTCCTCGCTAACCGGGCCCTGCTCCTGGAGCGGTGGGGCGCCTGGGTGGAGCCCGTCCTCGACGCGGCCGAGTCCGCGCTGGACGCAGTGCATCCCCGCTCCTGGCTACCGGGGCTCCTCCGGGAGCTGCTTCCCCGCCGAGGAGAGGTCTACCTGGCCGGGTTCGGGAAGGCCGCCCGAACCATGGCGGAGGCCGCGGCCGAGGCGCTGGGAGAC
>JALUFI010000213.1 GCA_027043685.1 Pyrodictiaceae archaeon | reverse complement strand
TCTCATGCTTGGTGCTTAAGACCCCTCCCCCTGCTGGGGATGCTGCGTGGCCGTGAGTGGAGGGGCGCTCTGCTTGAGCGTCGGCAGCGTTGAGGATGTTGCTGGGTTCCTTGCTGGGAGGCTTGGTGGTGCTCCCTGCGCGCTTGCCGTGGATATTGATGGGACGTTGACTGAGAGGAGGAGGCAGGGGGACTTCCTTCTCGACCTTGAGGCTGTGAGGCTTATCCGGGTCGTTGAGGGGCTTGGCGTCCGCGTGTTGCTCGTCACGGGTAACTCTGCGCCGGTTGTGGCTGGGCTGGGCAGGTACCTCGGTGCCTCGGGGCCGCATGTGGCTGAGAACGGCTGCGTGGTCTACACACGCGGCAGAGTGTGGCACGCGTGCCGGGAGACGGCTAGGCCGGCGGCCCGCGCCATTGAGGAGGAGCTTGCGGGGCTCCTCGAGCCGAGCTGGCAGAACACTTGCAGGCTCCACGACTACGCGTTCCTCGCCCGGGGCCGGGGAGTGGACCCCGCGGGCCTCGTCTCTGCGGCTGAGAGGGTGCTCCGGGAGCGGGGTCTGCGGGCGAGGCTTAGCAGCAGCGGCTACGCTCTCCACGTCCGCCCGGTGGATGCGAGCAAGGGCAGGGGCCTGGCGGTGGCCGCGGGCCTGGCGGGGCTCGACGCGGGCTGCATGGTGGCTGTCGGGGACTCCGGGATAGACGTGGAGATGAAGCCGCCGGCGGCGGTGCTGGCGGCGGTGGGGAACGCGGACGAGGAGCTGAAGAGGAGGGCTGACCTGGTGCTCCCGGGGCCCAGTGGGGCCGGGCTCCGCGTCCTCCTGGAGGCGGTTGCGCGGCTCGCCAGGCGCTAGCCTAGCCGCGCCTCGGCCCTACACGTCCTGCCCGTGGCCCCGTCGTGTAGGACGAGGACGACCCTCTCCACGGCGTCGACTCCGTGTATGCTTCCCCGGCCCGTGACCGGGGGCGGTAGTACCTGGATGCAGTAGGTGCCCCTTGGGGGCGACTCCCCCTCGACGACGAGTACTAGGCTGTGGCTGGCCTGGTCGTAGCTCGCGGAGACGCCGGTCACGGTGTGGCAGGGGTCAGGGGGCTGGAGGCTGTAGGTGAAGTCTAGTACGCCGTTGCTCCAGTTGGCCTCTACCCGGGCGGTGAGCCAGCAGGCGTGGAGCGCTGCGGAGCCGTGGCCCGTGGCGGTGACTGCGCCCATCTGGAGGGAGAGGAGGGCCACTAGGAGCCCTATCACCGCCGCCGCTATGCCCACTGGGAGCCTGGTGGAGAGGACGGCGCTCCTCAAGACTCCTGCCCGCCTCCGCAGCTAGTTATCTCCACTCGGACCTCGTCGCCGGGGAGGTCGTCGGCGAGCCTCCTGCAGGCGACTATCTCGAGCACGGTGGGCGGGTGCCTGCTGAGGAGAGGCCTTATGACAAGCACCTCCTCGCTTCCACTCCTCGTCTCCAGCCGGGCCCTCCACGCGTAGACCGCGCCGAGCCTCCTGCCCTCCCACGTGGCCTCCGGCACGACCAGGGGCTCGCACCTAGCGGCCAGCTCCCTCCAGTCCACCCCGGCGTCGAAGTTCAGCGTGCCGGGGAAGGGCCTGCAGCCGAGGAGCCCGCCGAGCCTAGAGCTGTAGTAGGGGTGGGCGACGTAGCGGCCGCCGACGCCGAGGCCCGGCACCCTCCTCCCAGCGAGCCTCAGTATGTTCATCGCCTCCACCGCCGGCACCCTCCTCCTCGTCGACGCGGTCACCGGTGCCCCTAGGGGCCCCCTCGCTGCCTCACGGTGCCTCCCGCGCGGGGCCGGGGCCCCTCTTAAGGGGCTGGGTGCAGGCCAGCAGCGGCGCCACGAGTGTCTCGGAGCCCGTGGCCTGGGCGAGCAGCTCAGCCGCCCTGGCCGCCGAGGCCTCGTCCACAGCGAGGACGTACATGCTGGGCCCCTTCCCCGACACCCCGGCCGCCGCGACGCCGGGGAGCCGCAGGGCCCGGAGGATGGGGTCGAGGCTCCAGCCCTGGGAGGCTGCGAGCGCCGCCGCGTTCACCACCGCCGCCTCCGCGAGCCTCCCCTGGGCTGCCAGCTCCGCGGCGAGCAGGGCCTCCCGCCTCGACGCGGCGTAGACGGTTCTCGAGACCCTTGCTATGCTTAGCCTCCCCCGGGGGGCGATGGCCGCGTACCTGGCGCCGGGGATCCCCGGCAGGGAGAGCAGCAGCGTATCCGGGTTCCTCGTAACGTATGCGCCGCAGCCGCTGACCGAGAGGTGGTCATCCAGGGCCCCGGTGACGGTGAGCCCGGCGGCCCTCGCGGCCTCGACGCCGAGCCTCGCCAGCTCCTGGAGCCCCGGGGGCTCGTAGCCCCGGAGCCTGATAACGGCCTCCAGCAGGGCGTTCACCAGGGCGCTGCTCCCCTTCAGCCCCGCCTCGAGGGGGATGCCGCTCCACACGCGTGCACGGAGCCCGTGGAGGGGCGGCGCGCCGAGCCAGGCGGCCGAGGCCTCGTCCACTGCGCGGAGCAGCCCCGGGTCTATCCCTAGCTCCTCGCCCCTGGTGAGGCTCACGCCCCGGTACCCCGCCTCGGGCTCCACGGCAGCCCTCGTCCAGAGCCCGAGCGCCGCCGCAGCCCCCACGCCGCCCGAGGCGATTGCATTCACCAGGCCCACGGCGGCGTGCGCCGCCCCCCAGCCCCTCCTAGGAGCCATCACCGCCACCTCTCTGCCGTGCCGCGTATCCTGCGGAGCCCCCGGAGCAGCGCAGCAAGGGCCTCCCGGAACA
>JALUFI010000212.1 GCA_027043685.1 Pyrodictiaceae archaeon | reverse complement strand
CGAGGTGGCCCCGGTGCCTCCGAATATACTCGTAGAGGTCTATGGCGCCGGTGGCAAGGGCCTCGAGGTCCTCCACAATCCTCTTCACCGCGCCGGTGTCCAGGCTCCACGCACCACCCCATATCACGAGCGCCCTGTACATCCTCTCAACCAGGGCCTTCTTCACCCGCTCGCAGAGCGCCGGGGCCTCCTGGCCACGGATGCAGAGCGCCTCGTACATCCTCCACGCCGCGGCTGCGTCGTGGTAGCTGCCCTCGCTCGCCGGCCTGGTGTTGGTGACGAAGCGCTCCACCTCCTCCACTATCCCGGCACGCAGCTCCTCCTCGCCCCTGGGGCCGCGGCCGAGCCGGTACCTCTCAACCGCGAGCAGCTCCGAGCCAGGCTCCTCGGCCACCGCCAGCTCGTACACCATGACCAGGCCCCTTAGGAGGCCGCACAGCTCGCCAGCCACCCTGCACCCACCTCCCCCTGGTGTGCAGGCCTCCACGTAGACACGTATACCGTAGTGGAGAATACAGAGGGGCTACCTATTCAGCCTTACTTTGATTCCTTAGAGCCAGCGCTGCCCCTCCACGCGACACCGTGCTCCACGATGAACAGCGCGGCGTCCACCAGGTCCCTCGCCACGTAGTCGGCCTCCTCCACGACCCGGTCATCCACCGGGTTCACCGCCACCGCTAGGCAGGCCTCCCTCATACCCCGGAGATCCCAGTAGCTGTCACCCACGAACGCCACCTCCCTCATACTGTACCCCAGCCTCCTCGCCAGCGAGAGCACCGCCCGGTCCTTCCTGTCAGCCTCCAGCGCCGGGTCCCCGCCCGGCACCAGGAAGCCGCGGGCGTCGAAGGCGAGGCGGGGCGAGACCCAGTGCCGGACCCCCAGGAGCCTCGCCACCTTCGATACCAGCACGTCCACGCCCCCGCTCACCAGGGCAACATCCATGCCGGCCTCGCGGAGGATGCGGACAGCGTCATAGGCCTCCCTCACCGGCTCCACTGGGGCGAAGAGCTCCTCCAGGTCCCACCTCGTGAGCCCAGGCCTCGCCTCGAGCCAGAGACTCGTATCCAGGAACATCCACTCCCAGTACCCGATACGCCCATCCATAAACCACCGGTAGCTCCTCGAAGCCTCCCCCGAGACGCCGAGCCTCTCATGCACATAGCCCCAGCTGCTACGAATAGGCACAAGAACCCCGTCAACATCGAACGCTACCAGCCTTATCCTACACCTCTCAGCCCAGCCGCCAGCCAAGCCATCAAGCGCCCCCACAGCCGCGGCGAGAGGAGGAGCAGCCCCCTCCCCGAGCAGCCCTCTTCTCCGGGGGTTCATCTAGGCCTAGCCGGGGCCCAGGGTGAGCGGCTTCCCGCACACATCCTCCACTCGTACCCGGCCCTCCTCGAGGCCCCGGCGCAGCTCCTCGAGGTAGCTGAGCCAGGGCGAGACCCTCACGTAGACCATCACCGGGAACACTGCGAGCACGAGGATGAACACGAGAGCCACCAGGGTGAACACGGCTTCGAAGCCCGCGGGGACGGGGCCGGTCCACGAGCCGGCCGCGGCGGCGAGCACCCCGAGCCCCACCAGCACCAGTACGAAGGTGAAAGCGGCGGTCAGCATCACGGTCCTCCTCGCAGCCGTCTCCGCCGCCCGGAGCGCGGCTATGGCCGCCCACCGGTCGCAGGGCAGCGTTATGACTGGCTGGTAGAGGGGCCACAGGAGCCACTGGCCACGCAAGGGCAACGGCACGCCCCCAGCCCGGGAGGGTTCCCTGGCCGCTGCCCCGCCGTTAAGTAGGCCGCTCCATGCCCCAGCGCGTGGCGGCGGGGAAGGCATGGCGGGGGAGGATGAGCGGGTAGAGGAGTGGCTCCGCGCTGCACGCGCGGCCGCGGCGAGGATGCTCTACGACAGCGTCAGCGGCCCCAGGGGCAGGATAGTGGAGTGCCAGAGGCTGGAGAGACGTGGCCCCGTCCTCGCCTGCCCCGGCTCCTGGTGGAGGCCCCGCGGCGTAGTCGCCTACATCACCCTGGTGGAGGAGCCGGGGGTCCCCGTGTACCACGGCCCCGCATGGCTCGAGGAGGGTGACGGGGCCCTCATCGTTGCGAGCCTGGACCTCTCGGCGCTGGGGCCCCGTGCCCCGGTGAGGCTCCTCGTCCACGGCTACGCCTCCCCCGAGGAGCTCACGGGGGGCGTCACGCTGGAGGAGCTGGGTGCGCTTGACCTCGAGGAGGCGCTCTGCAGCGGCGACACGGAGGCCGCTGCCAGGCTCGCAGCCGGGGTGCTGGGCGCCCTCCTGCTCTGGAGGAACGCGCTCCCCGCGCCCCCCACGTGGGCCACGGAGCCGGGCCCCTGGCTCCGGGCGGCCCGCGGCGCCCCGGGCTACGAGGCCCCCAGGGTTGTGCTCTACGTCACGCCCAGCTGGGAGCCCAACACGGGCCTCATGCCCGGCATGGGGGCGGCTCCCGCCGCGATACTGGAGGCCGAGCCGGGGCCCATGCTTCTCCTCGTCTCCGAGGAGCCGTGCAGGTGGATGCTCAGGCTCTAGCCCCCGGCTCCCCGCGTCGCCGCCCCGGTCCTCGCCCTGCCCCTGGCCTCCTCTATCACCGCCTCCGCCCAGCCCCCGTGGAGGAGCCAGGCTGCCGCCGCGGCGCCGACGGCGTGGTTGCTCGTAGCCATCCCCGCCCAGAGCCCGGTGTCCCGGAGGCCGAGGCGGTAGGCTAGGAGCCAGCTGAGGGGGATGCGGAGCGCCCAGAGACGGGCTATGCCCAGG
>JALUFI010000211.1 GCA_027043685.1 Pyrodictiaceae archaeon | reverse complement strand
CGCCTGGGCTACGCCGACACCGAGGTCCTGCTCACGGAGCGGCCGGTCGCGGAGAGCCTCCACGCCGCCATCCAGCGCCCTCAGCAGCCTCTCGGCGAGGGCGGCGAGGTCCCTGCCCTCCTTCTCGGCGAAGTAGAGCGTCTCCACCAGCACCGCCTCGGTGGTTGCTACCCGGAGGCCGCAGCCCCGGAGAGCCTCGACAAGCTCTACGTGGAACTCGTCGCCCTCGAGGAGCCGGTGGAGGGGCAGGGTGTCAAGGAGGAGCCTCGGCCTCCTCCCCCTCCTCTTCCTCCCCAAGGGGCTCTCCCACTACGTCGCCCGTCAGGGCGTCCACGAGGAACCGGTAGGTGCGGACACGGAGACTGCCCTGGGGCCCCATCTCGGGCAGCCGGGCCACTATCTCGTAGACCTCCCTGCCCCCGAGGCTCCTCCTCCTGACGCGCACCACGAAGAGGAGCTTGGATGCTATCTCCCCCAGGTAGCCCTGCGCAGCCAGGAACTCGCGGAGCCTCTTGACAGCGTCGAGCGAGCTCCCTATCCTCGGCGCCTCACGCGCCACGGACAAGACCGGGCCAGCCCTCCAGGGGAAAGGAAGACTAGTAACCCACCAAGGGTGGTAAAAGATAGTGCCCGGGCCTAGGCGGCTCTCTTCCTCAGCTTAAGCGCTATAACCGCGGCGGCTGCCGCAACGGCGCCGGCGACGGCGGCTGTGACTACAAGGGTGGCTGTGCCGGTGCCTCCGCTGAAGCTGGTCTTGACCAGCTTCATCTCGGCCTGCAGTGTTGCGCCCATCACGTCGGCCTTGACGAGGGAGTGGCGGAGCCACCCGGTCCTCGTGTCGTAGACGGCCTCGTAGCTCACAGCGCCCTCGGAGCCCGCGTAGCGGCCGCCGTTGCTCAGCTTCTCTGGGCTGACGTAGAGCGGTATCTCCTTCGAGTCGAAGCCCTGGTCGAGGCGGTACTGCTTCGTCACCCCGTCTAGCCTGCGGAGGTTCGCCGCTAGCTGCGACGCCTGCTGGGGCTCCGTCTTCACGCTCAGCACGTGGTACCTCACGGTGAACGTGTCGCCGCTAATCCTCTCAATAGTCACTTTCACCTCTGCCTCGGCTGAGACGTGGTCGGTGCCGAGCTGCGATGCGAGGGCAGGGCTCTTCGCGGTCACCTCCATGTGGTAGAGGAGCCAGTCACCCTCCCGGAACCCGGGAGAGGCCGCGTGAGCCGCCACGGCCGCCAGGAAAGCAGTGGCGAGGGCCACGGATAGTGCAAGCAGGGCTACGCGCTTCATCAAGGTGTATGCACGCTCCAGCGACGCCTACCACTCCGTCCAGGCCCCTGGGGGTTTGAAAGCGGTATCCCCCTCTTGGCGAGGGGCTAGGCGGCCTGGATTAGGCCGAGGTGGTAGGCGGCGAGCAGCACGGCGAGGCTGGCCAGGGGCACCGAGATGTTGTCGTCCACTACGCCGCTCTTCTCCAGCAGCGCCGCCAGCAGGGCAACCAGGGCGCCCACGGGGCCGAAGAGCAGGTAGCCCACGGGGAGGCTGACCGCTATGAAGCCGAGGCTCCCGTCCCAGCTCTTCACCCTCCTCCTCTGCCTTAGGCCGCGGATTATCCCGGTGACGCCGTCCCCGAAGCTCATGAGGAACAATGGGTAGACCGCGAGCCAGACGTTGAATGGCCACGCGGCTAGCACCGCCACGGCCCAGGCGAGGCAGTAGTAGACCTCGCTGATGTTGCTCGGGTCCTGGAACCAGGTCATCAGTCTCCCGGTGCGGTGCGGCAGGTAGGTGTAGACGGCGAAGCCCAGGCCCAGTATGAAGGGGACCCAGGGCTCCCGGAACACCAGGGGGATGAGCAGCGCGACGAGGCCGCCAGCCGCCATGTGGATAACCTTCCTGGCGAAGTAGACGCCGACGCCCTCACCGTACCGGGCCGCCGCCCACTCCTTGGACCACCTGGCCAGGTAGTGGACGACGAAGAGAACCCAGGCCGCGAGCGGCACCGCGCGGAGGAGGTCACCGATAACCGTGCCCAGGCGGGGCGTGTAGGCAGCCAGGAGCCCCTCGGCGGGCAAGCCGGCGGCACCTCTCCACGTGGCCACGCCAGGGCCTCACGCAGCAAGAGGCTTCGACGGGGGCAGAAAACCCTTCAAGCCAACCGGCGAAGGAGGACTCAGCACCCGGTAATGGTAGCGGAAAATAACCCGGCAATCAAGCACACCCAGCCACCCTCTCCCCGGTGAGGATGGGGTGGAGAGGAGGAGCCTCTACTTCCTAGCAGGAGTCATAGTAATCCTCGCACTCGTGGCACTCTCCTACATCGCTGCGAGGCAGGCCTCCTCCCCATCCCCGGCGACCGCGCCAGCCCCCTCAACGCAGACCAGCCAGGCCACCGCCAAGCCGACAACGACCCAGGCACCCACAGCAGCGGAGACAACCACAGCGACAGCGGCGGGGACGGGCACCGGAACGGCTACGAGGACTCCCGCAGCCACCGGCACCCAGGCAGCGGCAGAGACCGCGACGAAGACGGTGACAGCCACAGCGTCCCCCACGTCGACCAAGACGCAGGCCGCGTCAGCGGCTGAGAGGAGGGTGCTCCGGGTCTACGTCTACAAGGACTTCATGGCCTGGGGCGAGGTCCCAGACCTCTTCCAGAAGCTAGTCAAGCGCTTCGAGAACGAGACCGGGATAAGGGTAGAGTTGAGGCTATTCGACGGTGCAAGGGCAGCAGTTACTACAGCTATAAGGGAGGCCGAGGAGGGCAAGCCAA
>JALUFI010000210.1 GCA_027043685.1 Pyrodictiaceae archaeon | reverse complement strand
AGATACAAAGCCTAAACGCCGTTAAAGAACACACCAGGGACAGGAACCCCCAGAATAAACCAGCACCAGAAGAAGGGGGCCCTGAGGAGAGGCCGGCAAACCCCAAGGGGGCCAGCCAGGGCCCCCGGTGACGCCCCGGGGAGCCGCGGTTTACCGAGCCCCCGCAGCCCCCTCCCTCCAGGAGGGCAGCCAAGAGGGGAGGCCCTGCCGGCTATGCTTCCGCCCGGCTACAGGCTCCGCGTAACCAGGCACGCTAGGCAACGCATGGAGGAGAGAGGCATCAGCCTCGAGGAGGTCGTGGAGACCCTGGAGGACCCGGTGCAGCTCCTCTACGACGAGGCGCGGGACGTCTACCTCGCCCTAGGCCCCACCGGCAGAGTCGCCGTCGTCTACGCCGCGAGGGGGCTCGATGTAGAGGTGGTCACGGTTCTGCGTAGGAGGGAGTACGAGGCCCTCGTCGGCAGGCTCGGCGCGAGGAGGTACAAGGTGATACAGTAGCCGCCATGGGAGCCGCGCCGGGACGGGAGATAGGTGGAAGGGAGAACCGGGTCCCGATTACTAGTAAAGAAAACTCCTCGGGGACGGGGCTAGGCGAGCCTCTCCGCTATGTACTCGGCGAAGTGCTTGACCTCTATGTCTAGGCCGTAGAGCTTTGCGCCGCCCTCTATGCTGTGCATGCAGACCGGGCAGGCCGTGACCACTATCTTCGCCTTGCTCTTCTTTATGTCGTCTATCTTCCTCTTCACCGCTATGCTCCACGCCTCCTGCGTCTTCACGAGGAACTCCTTCTCCTTCTCGCTGCTAATCATCACAGACATGTCGACTCCAATCATCTTCGCCATCATCTCTATCATGTGGAGGCTGAGGCAGCCTATGCCGCCGCCACCGCCACAGCAGTAGCTCTCCGCACCGTGGTGCGGGAGGAGCCGGAAGCCCTTGCTGGCAGCCCTAAGCGCCTCCACAGGCTCCTTCGTCACGCCGCTGCGGCGTGCAAGCTGGCATGGATCATGCCACGTCACAGCGTCGTTTGTCGGCTTGAGCTTTATCCTGCCCTGCTTCAGCAGCTCCACGACCAGCTCAGTTATGTGGAGCACCCTGTAGCTCAGCTTCTTGCCAAGCACCTTCGGCATCTGCCACCGCAGCCACGGGTAGACGAAGCCGCCGTCAAGCACCACAAGGTACTTGGCTCCTATGCTCTCGACGTAGTCGTCTATCTGCTTCAACACCTGCTTCGTGCTGTCACTGAACCCTACCACTGCTCCTATCGGGGGACGGAAGCCCAGCGGGCTGCTGGGCAGCGTCCAGTCGAGGCCGGCCCGGTCCAGTATCTTCGCTGCACCCACGACAGCGCCAGGGTAGAACATAGCGTCAGATAGGTCCAGGAATAGCAGGTACTCGGCGCCCTTCCTGTCCCTCGGCACCGGCTTGCCCAGCGCCTGGTCTATCTTGGCGTTCACGTCCCTCCATATCTGCTGGAACGCAGGTATATCCATGTATACGCCGGTCCTCTCCATTGCCTCGAATATTGCTAGCACTGCCGGTAGCCTGCCAGCCTTGGAGACCAGGGGTGCTAGGAACCCGCGTATCAGGGCGCCGCTGTCGATGCCGAAGGGGCAGCTGACGTAGCAGGCGCCGCAGTTGGTGCAGCGATAGACTAGCTCTACGAGCTTGTCGAGGTGCTCGGGCTTGCTGGGCTTCTTGGCGTTGAGCAGTGGGCCTAGCAGCTTGCCGAGTATCGTCGCCTCCTTCCTATACATGTGGCGGACGTGCTCGGCCTTCTCGACCGGGCCGTACTCCTCGGAGACGGGGTAGTAGGGGCAGGCCGGCGCGCAGGCGGCGCAGCCCACGCAGTCCTCTATGAAGTGCACCTGCACTGAGTCCAGCTTGCCCAGCAGCTCGTTTATTATGGCGTTTACCTTCTCCTTGTCGAAGCCCTGCCAGTCTACCTTGCGGAGAGCCTCATCTATCACGCGCTTTACCTGCGGGGGGAGCTGTGCGGACACACTTCACCACCTCCATGCGTTCATCCCGACGAAGCGTTACACGAGGCCCTTCTGGACGCGTAGGTCGTACCACTCGTGGAGCTTGCCGTACCAGTAGCCGAACACGAAGTGCCAGAACTTGCTGAACGGTATCAGCGCCAGCAGTATCTCGGCGCCCAGTATGTGGAGCCCTAGCAGCGTCCTGTACGTCACCACGTCGGCGGTCTCGCCCACGAGGGGCGCGTGGTGCCTCGCTGCCGCGTAGCCTGTCAGCAGTATGAACATCAGGAGACAGAGGCTGAAGTAGTCGCTCCACCTCACGTGCTGCAGGCCCTGCGCCTGCTCGATGATCTTCATGCCTATCTTGAACGCCACGCCCAGCATCGCCAGTATGGCCAGCACGTCGCCATTCAGTATCACCACGAGTGGCCCCCATATCGTGTTGGTGAAGTGGGTGCTCGCCGGGTATATCGGCGCGGTTATCTCGAGGGTGCTGGTGGTGACGCTGAGGGGTATCCAGAGCCCCCACTTAGCCACCAGCCAGTACGGGTGGAACCAGTAGGCGAAGTACGCCACGTGGTGCGCCAGCAGGAATATCAGCGGCAGCACTCCCAGTATGTGGAGCGCCACCAGGCCGGCTAGGAAGTCGTGTGGCTTCTTCTTCGCGCTGAAGATTATCGGGTCTAGGAAGGTCCTTATCAGCCCGATGGTCACCGCGCCTGCTCCGCGGCGCCTCCTCTCAGCCTTCACTACGCGGCGCCAGAACAGCGCCAGCTTCGTTACCC
>JALUFI010000209.1 GCA_027043685.1 Pyrodictiaceae archaeon | reverse complement strand
TCGGAGCGCTCCTCTAGCTCGTCCAGGCCTAGCTCCAGCAGCGTCTCGCCGCGCCACGTTATCCTCAGCCTCCAGGTACCCGGCTCCACCCTCTGCACGCCCTCCAAGGCATAGACTATGGGCTTGGCCACCTCCACCTGGCCGGGGAGGGGCCCCCTCTTCCTGGCGCTGGGCGCCGGCTCCTCGAGCAGCACGGGTGCAGCGGGCGGCTCCTCGCCGACCACCATGGGCCCCCGTACCGCTTCCCGGGCGGCGGCGGGGCGGAGGGCCGCCGTGGCCGCGACCGGGTGGCCCGCGGCCTCGACTACCCGGAGGAATCCCGCCTCCGTGCCGGGGCTGGTGGCTGGGTGGAGGGTGTAGTGGTAGAGGTTGTAGGTGCCGCCGCTGTACTCCCAGAGGGGCCTCGGCCCGGCCTCGAGGCTCGTGCCCAGCGCCTCCTCTAGGAATAGGAGCGCCTGGGACGCGAGGTCCTCCACGTCCCTGTAGCCCTCTATGCTGCCCTTGACGCCGCACTCGGCTACCGCTGGGAGCCCGAGGGGCTCCGTGAGCGGCGAGGGTTTGATGAGGCACCCCGTCGCCTCCGCCGGCAAGGCTCTCGCCACGCTCCCCTCCGTTGCTTCCTTGGTCCTTCCCGGGGGTGCTGTGCGGCTCCTTGTTTTAGTGGCGCGGCGTATCCCCGGCTCTCGGTGGGTGCGGTCCCGCTGTGACGGGCGTTGGCCTCGCTGCGGAGGCGTCGGCGCTCGGCGTGTCGGCTGCCGCCGTGCTCCTCGTGGCTGCCCTCGCCGCTGCGTGGCTGTCGCTGTTCTATGTCCACATGTCCCTGATGCTGTTCGGTGCTCTGGTGTTGTTCCCCTTCTCGGTTGCCGTGGCCTATGTCGCCTCCGGCGCCCGGGGCCGTGGACCCGGCTGGGGCGTTGCCCTGATGTCTGCTGGTGAGGCTGCGGCACTGCTCGCCGCTGGGGCCGCCGCTGCTGGGTGGTGGCGCCTGGGCTTGGTTCTCGCCGGGGCGGCTGGGCTGCTCGGCTGCGTCGGCGCCGCCTCGTCCTCGCTGGGCGTGACGGGATCCCCCGGGTGGAGCCTCCGCGGCGTCGCCGCCGCTGGCTGCGGGCTCTCCGCTGCCTCGGCTGCGCTCCTCGCCTCCGGCGCCGCTCCGGGCCCCGTCGCCGGCCTATCCGTCGCGCTTGGCTACGACCTGCCGCTCATCTACGCCGTGACCGCGCACAGCGTGCCGATGACTTTCCGGCGCCGCCCCCGCTGGGCCGCCGCGTTCGCGGGGATGCTCGCCTCCGCCGCGGGGGGCGCCTTGGCCGGCCTGGGATTCGTTGCCCCGGGCGCGGCCCTGGGCGCCGCTGGGCTGCCCTTCTACGCGGCCTCAGCCAGGCTGGAGGAGCTGCCGGGCTACCTCCGCGAGGCCTCGCGGCGCCCCGGAGCAGCGGGGGCCGGGCTGCGGTACTTCGCCATAGGCCACGCAGCGTCTCTCGCAGCCGCCGTGCTGGCCGCCGCCTACACCCTCCTCTACGCCGCCGGGGCCTGCGATACCCCATGCCTCCTCCACGGCTACACGCTGGGCTTCATCAGCATCCACGTCTGGATACACGCGCCCATGATGCTGCCCGTAATCCTCCGGGTGAGGCACCGGAGGAGGTACAACCCCCTCCCCTACCTCCTCGCGCTTCTCGCAGCCCTAGCCTTCCCCGCTAGCGGTCCCGCTGCCCTAGCCCTCTACGCCGCCTCAGCCGCCGCAGCGGCGCTCGTCTTCCTATAGCCCGCCCCGGGTCGTCCGAGAAGGGAGGGGTGGCCCAGGGCCTTGGCCAGGCTCGGCATCGAGGGACTCCGCGTAGTCGTGACCGCGTCCACCCGTGGCCTCGGAAGGGGCATAGCCGAGGTGCTGCTCCGCGAGGGCGCCAGGGTAGTGGTCAACGGCAGGACCCCCGAATCCGTGGAGAGAGCTGTTGGGGAGCTGCGTGGCCTAGGCGAAGCCCACGGCGTGGCCGCCGACCTAAACAACCTTGAGGAGGTAGAGAGGCTCGTGGACCGCGCGGCCTCGCTCCTAGGGGGCCTCGACGCAGGCGTCTACGTTCCGCCCCCGCCGCCCCCGGGCCGCTTCGCCGAGGTCCCGGGGGAGGAGTGGCTGAGGTGGAGCCGCGGCCTCAGCCTCTCAGCGGTCTGGTTCACGCGCCGCCTCCTCCGCTACCTCGAGCCCCGCCGGGACGGAGCCGGTGGCCTCGTGTTCGTGACCAGCGTTGCTGTGAGGGAACCGATACCGGATATAGCGTTGAGCAACGTGCTCCGCATCAGCATCCACGGCCTTGTTAAGACGCTTGCAAGGGAACTGGGGCCCCGCGGGGTACGGGTGAACGCGGTTCTACCCGGCTACTTCCTCACCGACCGGGTCCGCGGCATAGCTGAGAGGAGGGCCAGGGAGCGCGGCACCACGGTAGAGGAAGTGGTCAGGGAGATGGCCGGTGACGTGCCCCTCGGCCGCCTAGGCAGGCCGGAGGAGCTGGGCTGGGTGGTGGCCTTCCTCCTCAGCCCCCTAGCAAGCTACGTCACCGGCGCCTCGCTGCCGGTAGATGGCGGCAGGCTCCACAGTGTGTTCTAGGATTCAAATATATTGCTTAAATGGAACACAACGTTTCGAGCAACAATATTTAAACATGACTATATGTTGTCAATTAATGGTGTAGTGCTTCATGGTTAGGCGAAGCTACGATGTAAGGATACTGACGGAGGATGCTGTGCTCATCGACAGGCAGGTAATAGTTGACCTCTACATGGGTTTCGAGAAGCTGCTCCGCTTTGTAGGCGGCCTCCTTTACACTAGCTCCAAGAAAGCTGGCAGGCTCACGGCAAGGAGGATGATTAACAAGGGGCTGCTTAGCAGGGAGAACGCAATAGACATGTTGCTCTGGAGCTTCACTGCAGCGGGCTACGCGGAGAGGACAGTCGTTGAGCGCATAGAGAAGGGTAGGGGTCGTACGGAGATAACTATTCGCGTCGAAGGAGCACTGCTAGGCTCCAGGGTGGGTAAGAGGAGGAGGCCTGTAGACCAGCCCCTTGCCGGCTACCTTGCCGGCTGGCTAGAGGAGGTCTACGGCGTCCGCGTGGATGCGAGAGAAACAAGCTGCATCGCTAAGGGAGACCCCGTCTGCAGGTTTGAGATAAAGGTGCATGGAGAAATTGAGCCTGATGTAGCCGAGGGTGAGACCTACGAGAGACTCCAGCCGAACGCCGAGGCTGGCACCACCACAGTAAGCGCTGCCGTGGAATAGGTGCCAGCCCCCGGGGTAGCTAGGGGGAAGCAAGAAGCCCCCGGACGTTTTGCGCGTGCCTGGGGACTAGGGGTTGCAGAGCGGTGTGGCGAGAGTTAGGGTAAGAGGTATCTACGCCACCGCGTTGACTGAGCTGATGCTTGCTGCGGGCTTCCAGGTTGTGCAGGCATCGCAGGTCATCGCCTCCAGGTTGGGCATCCCCCAGCTGGAGCTGCCGGCCGACGTGACGCTCAAGCACAGCGACAACGAGCCCTCCGAGCTAGTAGTGGTCGGCTACACCTGGGCTGCCGAGAAGGTGGTGGAGGTCCTCAGGAGGGAGCTACCCTACAGCTTCTACTGGGTCTCCAGGCTCCCCCTGCATGCAACCGTGAAGGCAAGGGTGACGGGGAGCCGGGACGGGCGCTGCATGACCAGCGTAGGCGGCGTGGAGGCCGAGCTGGTTACAGATGAGTGCCCCGAGCCCGGCACAGCCCTCGTGGCCGGCGTTGTCCGCCCCGGCGTGAAGCCCGGCGAGACCCCCAGGCTGGCGCCCGGGCCCCGCGTGATAGGGGACTATGCAATCCTCTACCAGGGGAGCCAGCCGAGGGTGACTATAAGCGAGCACATACGCAGCAGGGAGAAACGAGCAGAGCTAATGAGCATTGCAGCCGACTACACGTCCAGGGGCTACTCGGTGCACTGGAGGAGCAGCGCCCGCTCAGCCACAGCGGAGACCCTGCGGAGCCACCTCGAGGAACTCGCTAACCAGCTAGAGGAGGTAGCGAAGAAGGCCGAGCAGGGCAGCGAGGGAATCTACAGCGAGGGCGAGACAGTAGCGGTGGTGAGGCTCAGCCGCCCCGACAAGGAGAAACTAGACAAGCTACGCTCAAAGACAACGCCGACAATGCCCTGGCACCACTCAGTCAAGAGCACAGCCCCCGAGCTAAGCACGGTAGTCGACTACGCCGAGAAACTGATCCCCCACGGGGTGGAGGAGGAGAAGCTCCTCCTAGGCCTCCTAGACTACCTCGCCGAGAGGCTCCAGCAAACCAGGACAGTCAAGATAATCCACGTCAAGCCAAACGGCGAGGCGATAACCCTCGGAGAGGCCACGGTGGCCTCGGCCTCTAGGGAGAACGGCCGCCTAGTCCTCGTCCTCGAGAGGAGAGTGAGGAGCCGCGGAGTCTACGACGGCCTCGGAGTCGAGAAGGAGCCCGGCGACAGGATAGAGACAATCGTAGACACCGGGAGCTGGGTGGTGAAGCACACCTACTACTCAAGAAGCGGGGAAGTCAAAGGCACCTACTACAACATAAACACACCCCCAGAAGTAACGCCCGACGCAGTGATCTACCTGGACCTCGAGGTAGACGTCGTCAAGACAAGGGAAGGCACAAGGGTGCTAGACCTAGATGAGTTGGAGAAGTGGGCCAACCTCGGCGTCGTTACGGAGGAGCTGAAGAAGAGGGCCATAGAGGAGGCGGAGAAGCTTGCGGGCAAGCTTCAAAAACCCTCACAGGGCGCCGTGACACGATAAGACACGGCAAGCCCCCTGGAGACCCTCCTGGCTCCGTAGGGGTGCGGGGGTGCCCGAGCCAGGTCAAAGGGGGCGGGCTTAGGACCCGCTGGCGTAGGCCTGCGTGGGTTCAAATCCCACCCCCCGCACCACAAACAAGAACCCCTGCGCCAGCTCCTCACAGAAGCGCCTCGACTCGGAGCCCCTATCCCGGAGCCGCGCCCTATGGTAGAAAAGGGGGCAATAACGCGAGCAATGTTCTAGGAGGACTGGGGAGCGCCTCTGCCATAGAGCCACACGCTGGTTCTCTACTGGTTTGTGGCTGGCTTCCTCGCTATGTATGCAGTGAAGCCCACGGCAGCGAGGTAGGCTAGGGTTACTCCTAGCTCTAGGAGCTTTATGGGGCCTGGGTCGTCGGCGAAGAGCTTGTGCTCTATCCTTAGGAGGCCCCTCATCGATGAGAGGTAGAGGGCTGTGACTATGAGGAAGCCTAGTAGGAGCTTCGCCCTGGGCCCCATACCCATGCCCCCGGTGTAGGTGGGGAGCCGTCTTTCTCGCCCGTAAAAGTTCGGCGGGGAGTGTTGGCGCTGCTCGTTATTGCTGGGTTCCCGCCTGCCGGGGGCTCTGTGGGGCTGTGGGGATGTTCGCTAGGGCTGAGCCCCTTGGAGGGAGGGGCGGTGACGTTGTATGGCGGAGGCCGAGCCCCATCTCCCCCTGCTCCCCCTCGTTAGCCTAGGCTTCCGCGCAGCTTGCCTGCCTCTGCTATCGCTTTCTCCGCCTCGCTCCTTATCCCCATCTTGATGGCATTGTATGCCTGGAGGAGGAGTAGGCGGTAGTCGGGGCTTGGCTCTGGCCTGCGCCTCGCCAGCGTCGAGGCCTCCTCCACGTCTTCCCGTACTAGCTTGAGGGTGTTCTCGTCGCGTATGTAGCGGGCGAGTATGTCTGGGGCGTAGTGTGCTAGCTCGAACTCGACGTCCAGGGGTAGTAGGGGGAGCAGCCTGAGCAGCTCCTCGACAGCCTCCTCGCCGAGGGCCCTCCTTGCCTCGCGTAGGCCGCGGCCCAGGCCTATGAGGGCTGGTGGGAGCCCGATGGTGTAGAGCGCGGCTGTGAACTTGATTGCCCTGGGCAGTGGGCGGAGCCGGGGCCTGGCCCAGGAGGCGAGGCCGTGGTCGCCGGTGAAGGCTATGCTCGCCTCTAGGCTCCTGGGGTACTCGCTGTGGCTGACCCTTGCTCTGCGGCGGGGGACGTAGGCAGCCACCAGGTCTATGGCGTCGAGGAGCCTTATGACTAGGCGCAGGTACTCACGGGTGAATATCCTCGAGGCGGCTACTATGAGCTTCTCCTGCTCCGGGTCGAGGAGCCTCGGGGGCCTAGCCAGGCCCTCCTGGAGGGCCTTGACCACGGCCTCTACGGCCCTGGGGCCCTGGTCGTAGCGTAGCCCGGACTGTATCGTGGCGGTGCGGTACCCCGGGTACTGCGTGGTGAATGCCTTGACCGCGTGGGGGGAGAGGTGGCCGCGGAAGGGCAGGGCCCCGACGCCCAGGATTGGGTAGACCCTGGTGTTCTCTGCCTCTGCCCACTTGTGGAGCCTGGAGAGCGCGTACACTAGGGCGAGGCTGCTTGTGAGGTGGCCGTAGGCGAGGGCGGTGTCGCTCTTGCCTAGGAGCACGCGGTAGCTCGTGTAGTGTATCCCGAGGTGGGCGAGCAGGGCGTTCTTCATGCCCTCGAGTATCTTGTCCACGTGGAGGAGGGACTCGTAGTCCTCCACGAGAGGGATTACCTCTATCTGGCCGCTCTTGACGCCGAGCTCCTCCTCGGCGAGCCTCTGGAGCTTGAGTATGCGGCGCTGGAGCACATATACCTCGTACCCGGTGCTGCTCATCGGGTTGATTATGTAGCGGACCGCCTCGCGCCCCGTCTTCTCCAGGGCCTTCTTGTTGGCTATGAGGACGCCCCAGAGAACCATTACCTGGCGCTCAGGCTCCTCCAGCCTCTCCGAGGGTATCCTCGGCGTTATGAGGAAGTCCTCGCCCGGGGCCAAGCCGTGGCGTAGAAGCTCCTCCACCACCCACTGGACCTGGTGGTAGGGGGTGAGCTTGCCCTCGTAGTCAATCATCTTCTCGTCGAGGCCCAGGCCTCCCCTGCTCGGCGGCAGGAGGTCGCGGAGCGCCTCCTCCACCTCCTCCTGGGCAGTGAATCCCCGGCTCGCCGAGTCCGGGTGCTGGGTAGCCATCGCCAGGGGGACTGGGTAGCCTAGCACACCTCCAATCCCACCGCTGCCCCGCCCAGCGCGGAGCCAGATATAAGACCTATTGATGACCGCTGGCCGTGGACGCGGCCAGGGGCTAGATGGTGGTCTGCTTTGGCCTCCTCGGTGAGGGTTAGGGCCTACTCTAGCAGCGCGAACCTCGGCCCCGGGTTTGACGCCGTGGCGCTCGCCCACACAGCGTTCTACGACGAGGTCGAGGCAAGACTCGAGCCGGGCAGCGGCAACGTCTACGTTGAGACCGTGTACGGGCCCCACGCCTCCGGCGCCGGCGGCGCCGAGACCGCAGCGGAGGCCGTGAGGGCGCTGCTCAGGCTCGCCGGGAGGAGGCTCGAGGGCGAGGACATAGTTCTCCGCGTCTACAAGGGCGTGCCCCCGGGCCTGGGGCTCGGCAGCAGCGGCGCTTCCGCAGCCGCCGCGGCGAGGGCAGCGTCCCTCCTCCTCGGCCTAGACGTGGGCGACTCCGTGCTCGTCGAGGCAGCCGGCCACGGCGAGGCAGCCGCAGCCGGGTCCCCCCACTTCGACAACGTTGCAGCGAGCCTGCTCGGCGGGCTAGCGGTGGTCGCGCGTGACCGCGAGGGCCGCGTGGTTGCGAGGAGGCTATGGCTCGACGCGTGGCTGGTCCTCTACATTCCCCGTGTACAGCCATTCGCGTCGCCCAAGACACGGCTCATGAGGGAGGTGTTGCCAAGGAGCGTCGAGCTAGATAGGGCTGTCCGTAACTGGTCCCGGCTCGCAATGCTCGTCGCCTCAGCCGCGCTCGGCGACCTCCGCGTCCTCGGGGAGATGATGATGGGGGATGAGATAGTTGAGCCGGCGAGGCAGCGCTACATACCATGCTACAACGAGGTGCGCTCAGCCGCGCTCGCCGCAGGCGCCCTCGGCGTAGCGGTGAGCGGCGCGGGGCCCTCCATGGTGGCGCTCGTCTCCGGCGAGGAGGACGCGAAGAGGGTGGCGGAGGCTCTGCTCACCCGCTGCGGGTGCTGCGAGCCAGAGATGGTGAAGATCGCCCGCACAGCACCGGGCGCTGAGAGGGTGTAGGGGGCCTTGTACCGCGTCACCGAGGTCCTGCGGGCGCTGCGCGGAGGCCTCCCGGGCAGGGGCCGCGACGTGGTGCCGCCGGTGAGCGTCTCCGTTATCTACAGGTTCACGGGGGCAGCCGAGGACCCCGTCAAGGAGGTAAAGTACGGGAGGGAGAACAACCCGACTACGATGGTCCTCGAGGAGGCTTTGCGGGTGGCGGAGGAGGCTGAGTGGTGCCTCGCCTTCAACACCGGCATGGCCGCGATAACCACCCTGCTCGGCGTCCTCGCGGCGGGTGGCGCCAGGAGGGTTGTGGCGAGCAGGCTCCTCTACGGCACCACGAGGAGCCTCCTGGACCAGATGGCCTCCATGGGTCTCCTTGAGGCTCTCTACGCGGGGCCCCCCTGGGATGAGCTTCTCAGGGCGGTGGAGGACCAGGGCCCCGACGTGGTCCTTGTCGAGACTATTGGGAACCCTACTCTCCGTGTCCCGCCTCTCCGCGAGCTAGCGGCTACATGCAGGGAGAGGGGCTGCGTCCTCGTAGTTGACAACACGTTTGCCTCCCCCTACCTCTTCCAGCCCCTCATGCTTCCCGGCGAAGTAGTGGTTGTGGAGAGTCTCACGAAGTACATAGCGGGCCACAACGATGTCCTCGGCGGCGTGGTCTGTGGCCGCGGCGAGGAGCTGCACCGGAGGCTCTGGGACGCGAGGAGGATGATGGGCTCCATACTCCAGCCGCTCGACGCCTACCTGGCCGCACGTGGGCTCCGAACCCTCCACCTCCGCATGGAGGCCGTGAGCCGGGGCGCCTCGGAGGTTGCCCGCGGACTCCTCGAGAAGGGGCTTGTAGAGCGTGTCTACTACCCCGGGCTCCCCAGCCACCCTGACCACGAGACCGCCCGGAGGCTCTTCCCCGGGCTCTACGGCGGCGTCCTGAGCTTCGACGTGGGCTCCGGCGAGGCTGCGAAGAGGGTTCTCCGGGAGCTTAGGCTCGTGGTGCCCTCCCCGAGCCTCGGCGGAGTGGAGTCGATAATGGCCTACCCGTATGAGAGCAGCCACCGCGGCCTGGGCGAGGAGGAGAAGAGGAGGCTCGGCATAACCCCGGGCCTCTTGAGGCTCAGCGTGGGCCTCGAGGAGCCCCGTGACGTGCTCGAGGACGTGGCGAGGGCTATCCGGGCCGCCTTCGGGGCCTAGAGGTATGGGGAGAGGAGCCTCGTGAGCTCCCCGCCGAGCCTCTCCGGTGGTTCAGCGCTCAGCCTGTCCAGCTCCTCTACCAGCGCAGCGGGGGCGCCGCTGCGGGAGAGCCAGGCCTGGAGGAGGCCGCTCCTCAGCATGAAGGCTATGTCCTCGGGGGAGGCGAGGCCGTAGACTATCGCGGCGGCCAGCTGCCTGAGGCTATTGACGCGTAGAAGGATGGGGCCCTGGGGCCCCACGAGGTAGAGGGGCGTGGGGGGCTGGCCGGGCTCACCCGGCTGGGCCTCGCGGGTTGCGCCTAGGCTACGGCTCCCCTCCTCGGTTATCTCCACCCAGCCGGCGACGCGGCGCACGAGCCCCATCTTCTCGAGTTCCAACGCGTACTTCCTCACAGTGGCGGGCTTAACCCCCAGCATGCGTGCAAGCTCCCTTATCTCCAGGCGGCCCGATGAGGCGAGGAGTTCGAGCATCCTCTTCTGCGTCGAGGGAAGAGGGTCTTGCGCCAAGCCAGCTACACCCGTTAAGCCACAGTTAGAACTCTGTGTAAAAC
>JALUFI010000208.1 GCA_027043685.1 Pyrodictiaceae archaeon | reverse complement strand
GAGCGTCTCCTCCCCCTTGGCTCCCCTGGCGCCAGGGGAGCCAAGGGGGAGGAGACGCTCAGGAGGGTCCGGCGTCCCCATCCCCCGTGCTGCGCCATTGGCGTCGGTTGACCGGTGTCCCCTCATCACGGCGCCACGGGGGCTCGGAGGCTGCTTGCTCACCAATACCTTTCTCTGAAAATCTGGAGGAGGAAGGGCTCGCCGGGTCGCCGAGAGGGGCCTCAGAGGAGCCAGGGGACACTTCATCCCTCCACGTGGTGGTCGTTGACGTCCGACGGGTCTTCATCGGCTCCCTCGGAGGGTCGTGGCGTAGCCTTGGTTGTGGGGGTCGGCCTATCGACCCTTCTTCAGCCCCGGGGTGGAAACCGGGTACGTTTATGTCGGCTTCCCCATCCCCCAGGGAGGGGGTTCCGGTTTTCGTCTAGCTTCGGGTTCTTGTCCCCTACTGTTGCTGTCTCTGGAGGCCGAGCAGCTTCTTGATGTACTCGCGTAGGGCGTCACGTCCCTGTGTGTAGTATATCTTGGCGTACTCGAAGATAGGTGCCCGCCTCATTGCCTCGTGGAATATCTTTATTGCCTTGACATTCTCTAGTTCGAGCTCTATGTCTAGGCATGCGCGCCACACTATGTCCTGCAGCTTTGACACCATGTCGGAGTCGGTGGTGTCGGCCTGGTGGACTATCTGGGACTCTATCATCGTGAACGGGGTTGTGCCGTGCGTCTCTGCCACCGCTCTTATGAGTGGGTCGGGCGCGCCGCGCACGGATAGCTCGGCAACCATTAGGAAGTCGTGGCTGAAGTACCAGTCGCTCCTGGGCCTGTAGCCGCCGGTCAAGGGGTCACGCTCGTACTGGTAGTACTTGAATAGGTCGTGGAGCAGCGCAGCGGCTATCACTATGTCGCGGTTGACTTCTGCGCCGTAGGTCTCCCGGTAAACCTCTATCAGCTTCTCAGCTATCTCCACGACGCCTAGGGTGTGGTCGAGGAGGCCTCCAGGGTAGGCGTGGTGCTTCTTCGGCGCAGCAGGGCTCTCATAGAAGCTTATCTTCGGCTCAACCTTGGTGAATGTAACCACTGGGTTACGGAGCAGGTCAAGCGTTATCCTCCTTATCTCGGGGCTCTCAATAGTCTCTGCCTTTGAGACCAGCTTCTCGTACACCTTCTTTACGCGCTCCTCGAAGCTGGGCGTCACGAGGACGGCCTCCGCCACGGCTACTCCACCCCCGGTAGCGCCGCGTGTTGCTCCTTCACACGCGTTACCGTGGAGAAGCGGTGCACGGGCAGGGGTCAATTAGTGGTCGCGGGGCTCGGTGCTGGTGTCCCTCCACATCAACGGCCCCCTCTCCGGGGGCCGCGTCGGCAATACCAGCCCTCTTCACAGCCCCGTGAAGAGTGCCACGTAGGGGGCTTGCCTCCCCTAATTACCCGGCGGCCCTGTCGCGCCGAGGGCCCCTGGGGCTGGCTTGGCAGAGGGGCAGCTGCCCGTGCGAGGCGAGTGTCCCCGCAGCGGGGTCGAGGAGGAGGTACTGGGGCTGATCCGGCCCGGGCCGGTGGAGAGGAGGCGTGCCGAGGAGGCGGTTCGCGAGGCGCTGCTGGCTGCCCACGAGGCTCTACGGAGGGCTGGGTACCGTGGCTACGTTCTCCTCGTCGAGGGCAGCTACGCTAAGGACACGTGGCTCCGCGGCGAACTCGACATAGACTTGTTCGCGCTCTTCGACCCGGAGTTCTGCGGCCTCTTCATAGAGGGGTTCGCTGAGAAGGTTGCACCGGTACTCGCCGGTATGGGGTACCGTGTTGAGCTACGGTACGCTCAGCACCCGTATGTGAGGTTCCTCGTTAAGGGGCTCTGGGCCGAGCTTGTCCCCGGCTGCAGGGTTGGCAGCGGCTCGGAGGCCCGGACGGCCGTTGACCGTACACCGTTCCACACGGAGTACGTGAGGTCGAGGCTCCCCAGCTGGGCCAGGGACGAGGTAAGGCTCCTCAAGTCCTTCATGAAGGGCGTCGGCGTCTACGGCGCGGAGGTCGCGGTGCGCGGCTTCTCCGGCTACCTCGCGGAGCTGCTCATCATACGGTACCGGTGCTTCCGCGGGGTCCTGGAGGCGGCTGCCTCGGAGTGGAGGCCGCCGGTGGAGATACCCGTCGAGGAGGGGCTCCGCGCCGCGCTCCCCGAGCTGCGTAGACGCTACCCCGACTCCGTGATGTACGTGCCCGACCCCGTCGACCCGAGGCGCAACGCCGCGGCCGCAGTCTCGAGGAGGAGCCTCGCAGCCTTCATACTAGCCGCGAGGCTCTACCTGGAGAATCCCTGCAGCCTCTACTTCCACGCCGCGCAGCCCCCGCCGCCTAGCCCGGTGCCCGCGGACTGGGGGCCGCGGCTCCAGGGCCTCGCGGCGATACGCGTCGAGTTCCGTGGCGGCGTCGCCCCCGACACCGCGTGGGGCGTGCTTGACCGGCTGGGCAAGGTGCTAGCCAGGAGCCTCTCCTCGATGGGTGTCCCGGTCGCGAGGAGGAGCCACAGCTACAGCGAGGACGCCGGCGTCGGCCTCGTCGTCCTGGAGGCGCTTGAGCCGGCCCCCCGGCTTGAGGCTAGGCCTGGCCCGCCGGCCTGGGCCCCCAGGCAGAGGGTGCTCGGCTTCGCCGCGCGTCACCGGGGCGAGCCGCTCTGGGTGGAGGAGGACGGCTCGCTCCGCGCCCTGGCGAGGCGCCGCCACGGCCTCTGCGGCGCGCTCAGCGGGCTCCTCGGCGGCGGAGGGCTCCCCCGGAGCCTAGTGGAGCACGCCGCGG
>JALUFI010000207.1 GCA_027043685.1 Pyrodictiaceae archaeon | reverse complement strand
GTTCAGGAGGTTCCTCGAGGAGAGGGGGAAAGAGGGGCGGGGCTAGCGCTTCTCCCCCTGGGCCTTCTCCTCTCCGGCCAGGTGCTTGTCTAGCCACTCTAGTATCAGCTTCAGCCTCTCCACGCGGTGCCGGGGCCTCCCGGTGCGGGAGAGGTCGTGGTTCTCCTGGGGGAAGACCGCTAGCCTCGCCTCCTTGCCGTGTAGCCGGAGGGCGGTGAAGAACTGGAGCGCCTGGTCGAGGGGCGTCCGGTAGTCCTGGGCGCTGTGGATGAGCAGCACCGGCGCCTCCACCTTGTCGGCGTCGCGTAGGGGGCTCTTCTCCCAGCACCGGTCGCGGCCGCGCCAGGGGCTGCAGCAGAGCTGGTCCTCCACGAAGTACCAGCCTATGTCGCTCAGCGTGTACATCGTGTCCCAGTTGCTTATCCCCCTCATTGAGACAGCTGCGCGGAAGAGCCGGGGCCTCCTGGTTATAATCATGTTTGTCATGTAGCCGCCGTAGCTCCCACCCATCACGGCCGCCTTGTCCGTGGGGAGCCCCTTCTCCCGTGTGAGCCACTCCGCGTACTCCACGAGGTCCTCCAGATCCCTCTCGCCGTACCTGCACCTTATGTCGGCGAACTCGTTGCTGTAGCCGTCGCTCCCACGGGGGTTGAGGAGGGCCACCGTGTAGCCCCTGGCGGCGAGCACGTGGTGCTCGTGCATGAAGCCGTAGCCCCACATGGTCTTCGGGCCGCCGTGGATGTAGAGCACCCAGCCCCGCTCCTTCACGCCCTCGGGTGGCCGGATTATCCAGCCCTGGAGCTCCTCGCCGTCGCTCGCTGTGAAGACCACCTCCTCCACCTGGGGGACGCGGTACTTCCTCCTCCACGCCTCCGCGTGGCCCGTGACCCTCTCCACGGCGCCGGCGCGGAGCAGGTAGAGGTCCTTCAGCTCAGTCATGCTCATGGCCGTGTAGGCGATTGTCTTGCCGCTCCTGGAGGCCGAGAACTCGTCGACGGAGCCCTCCCCGGGGTCCACGAGCACCTGGGGCTCCTCGTCCACGCCGGGCCGGAACCTCATGAGGAGCTGCCTGCCCTGGCTGCTGGCTATGAAGAGGATGCCGTCCTCCGTCCACTGGATGAGGGGGCTGCAGCGCCTGGGGCCCCTGGCGTCGCTGTTCACCGTGCCCACGTGGTTCCTGTCAAGCATGCAGGTGGCGCAGCCCGCCTCACCGGTCTCCGCGTCCACGAGGTAGACGTGGTTGTGGGTGGAGAGGCCCCTCTCCAGCCGGTGCCCCAGCACCGCTATCCGCCTACCGTCCGGGCTCCAGGAGACCGCGCCGACGCCCGAGAAGCCGGTGGCCAGCGTCCTGGCCTCACCCTCGCCCAGGTCGTAGACCACGAGGTCGTAGAGGTAGGGGCGGTGGCGGTCCCTGGAGACGGTTACCGCTAGCCTCCCGCCGTCGGGGCTCCAGGCGATGCTCCGAGCCTCGAGCCACTCACCGCTCCCCGCTAGGGGGATCTCGGCGGCTGCGCCCGCCTCGGGGTCGAGGAGGAAGGGGCGGACAGTGGTGCGGTGCACCCAGCCCCTGCCGTTGAACCAGTAGGGGATGTCATCCACAACCTTCACGTCCCGCTCCGGCTCCCCCACGGCCACGAGGACGGCGGCGACGCGGCCGCCTGGGCTCCACCGCGGCGACGCGATATAGGGGGCCCTCATGAGGAGCTGGCTCCCCGAGCCATAGATGGTGGCGAGGCGTAGCTCCTCGAAGCGCTTCCTCCTCTTCTCGTCAACGACCCTCGAGACGTAGAGGTACCTCTCCCCCCGGGGCCCCGGCGCGGGGCAGAGGGCGCTGGGGCCGCTCTGGAGTATCCTCCTCTCCCCCGTGGCGTCCACGGCCCAGATAGTGTTCACGTAGGTGTCGTTCTCGAGATCAACCCTGGTAACGACGTAGAACACCCTGGAACCCGTGGGGTCAACCGCGGGGCAGGAGGCGGCCACGAGGTCGCCCAGGCTCTCGGGCCCGGGCAGCAGCCGGGCGTCACGCGCCAAGACCTCTGCACCGTTTCTACCCCACCGCCCCGGGGCGGCGAGGTCTTTAACGCTGAGTATACATCAAGTCCCATGGCAGGGCTGACCGGGAGGTGAGCCACGTGGCGGCAGCCGGGCAGCAGGGCAGCAGCAGCGGTGGAAGGGAGCCCGAGAGACACGACGTCATAGTCGTCGGGGCCGGCATGGCCGGGCTCACGGCGGCCCTCTACCTCGCCAGGCAGGGCGTCGACGTGCTCGTCGTAAGCAGGGACCTGGGCGGCCAGCTCCTCCAGGCGACCGTGATAGAGAACTACCCGGGGATAGAGGCGATAAAGGGCGTCGACCTGGCAATGAGGGTCGAGAAGCAGGCCAAGACCTTCGGGGCCAAGACCAGGTACGGCGAGCAGATAGTTAGGATAGACAGGCTCGAGGACGGCACCTTTGAGCTGGAGAGCAACAGGGGCAACATCTACCGCGCAGAGGCAGTCATACTCGCCTTCGGCAAAACCCCCAGGAGGATGAACGTGCCCGGCGAGGAGGAGTACGACGGCCGCGGCGTAAGCTACTGCACAATCTGCGACGGCCCCCTCTTCCGCGGCAAGAACACAGTCGTGGTCGGCATCGGGGACCAGGGCCTCGAGGCCGTGGCGCTGCTCGCCGGCCTCTGCCCCAAGGTCTACTACGTGACCCCCACCAGGCTCTTCGGCGACCCCGACCTAGTCGCGAGGGTCAAGGCGGCCCCCAACGTGGAGATACTGGAGAACCACGAGCCGGTGAGGGTCATCGGCGACGGTAAGAGGGTCAAGGGCCTCGTGGTCAGGAACAAGGAGACCGGGGAGGAGCGCACCCTGGACGTGGAGGGCATATTCGTCGAGCTAGGCTACGAGGCGAAGACCGAGTTCGTGAAGCACCTAGTCGACCTCAACGAGAACAAGGAGATAATAGTAGACAAGATGGGCCGCACCAAGACACCAGGCCTCTTCGCGGCAGGGGACGTGACGGACATACCCTTCAAGCAGGCAGTGATAAGCGCGGGCGACGGCGCGAAGGCAGCGCTGGCCGCGTTCAACTACCTGCAGAAGAGGAGGGGCCGCCAGGTAGAGATAAAGGGCGACTGGAAGAAGACCGGGAAGGTGAAGCCCAAGGTATCAATGAGGCTGGGGCTGAAGAAGAGGAAGCAGCAGTAGCCCTCCCCGGAGAGGGGCTACCCGAGGCCCTCCTCCCTCTTTATCCTCTCAGCGTACTGCTCCGGAGTCAACAGCTTCTCCAGCTCACCGGGGTCCTCCATCCTTATCTTGAACATCCATCCCTCCCCGTAGGGGTCCCGGTTGAGCAGCTCCGGCTCGTCGAGCAGCCTCTCGTTGACCTCCACCACCTCGCCGCTCGCCGGGGCGTAGACGTCCGCGGCGGCCTTGATAGACTCTATGGCGGCGACGGCCTCCCCGCGCTTCACCCTCCTCCCGGGCTCCGGGAGATCGACCCCCACTATGTCGCGGAGCTTCTTCTGCGCATAGTCCGTTATCCCCACCACGGCGACCCCGTCCTCAACCTTGACCCATTCATCGGTCTCGGTGTAGCGGCGGTCGGTTAGGACGATGTAGCCGTCTACGCGTATCTCGCCCGGCACGGCGACCCGGCCTCCGCGGAGAAGCAGCTAGCGCGACGGCCGAGGCACTTAAGCAGAGCCCGGGGGCGATGGAGGGGCTCGGCGCTACTCGAGGTGCCAGTAGCCCCTCTTCCTCGCGTACTTGACGGCGTAGGCCACGGGTGGGAGGAGGAGCGCGACGCTCGCCAGGCTGAGGAGCACCGCCTTCTCCCACTCCCCGGCGAGGGTTGGGAGGACGAAGAGCAGCATGAACACTGGGTCGAGGGCTACGAAGAGCAGGATGTAGCCGAAGTACTGGTAGAGCACCGGGGCTCTGGCCTCGCCCCGTGGAGGGTTGCCGGCCTCGTAGCGCAGCCTCTTCAAGGGGTGCTCGGGGCCCCTGGTGACGAGGTCGAGGAACCAGAGCACTAGGAGAAGCGTGAGGGGCACGAGCACCGAGACAGCGAGTATCGAGACCAGGGCGTCCAGCAAGGCCCAGGCAGCCCCCAGTGCAATGGGGGCAAAGGAGGGGCCCTTAAGCTGCCTCCTCCGCTGCCTCCCCCAGGGCCTCCAGGATGAGGCGGGCCGCTCTGCTCCCCCGCGCGGCCAGCTCCTCGGCGGCGCCGCGGCAGAGGCGGAGCAGCTCCCCCGTGGGCTTCTCCAGCAGCTCCCTCGGGAAGGGCCTCGTGACGCGGTCTCTCCCGCTCCCCCGGAGCAGGCCCCGCAGCTCCCCGCATAGGGCGCTCAGCGCCTCACCGAGCCTCCCGTAGGCTGGGCGCCCCCTCAGCCTCTGCTGGAGAGCGGTGCACGCGTACCGGGCGTCGAGGTAGAGCTCCTCAAGCTCCTCCGCCGCCACGGGGGCCGCACCGGGGGCGTCCACGGGATGCGGCCTGCCTAGTCATCGCTGGCGCCGGGTGCTACTGGGAGAAGCCGTGGATGCGGGGTGCGGCGCCTCTTTCGCCCCGGCCCCTTTTCCGTGGATGCGTGGGCGTGAAGCAGTCTTGGTGACGGTGTGCACCGTGGGGCACTCGTCTAGGACCCTCGGGGAGCTTTTGTCCCTTGTCTCGCTCTGCGGCGGGGAGCTCGTCGTCGATCTGCGGAGGTTCCCGGGGAGCAGGAGGCTTCCCTGGTTCCGCGGGGAGGCCATCGCGGAGGCCCTGAGGAGGCGCGGCATCGGCTACCTCTGGATGGGGGAGACGCTGGGCGGGTTCAGGAGGCTCGGCATGGACGTTGAGGATGATGGCTCGGCCCGGTGCTGGGAGAACCCGGGGTTCAGGGCCTACGCAGTCTACGTCTCAAGGTCGGCGGAGGCGAGGGCCTCGCTCCACTGGCTCATGGAGGCCGCGTCGGCTAGGAGGCTGGTGCTCCTCTGCAGGGAGAAGGTGCCGTGGAGGTGTCACCGCCGCATAGTCTCGGACGTACTGGCCGCGCATGGGGTGAGGGTTCTCCACGTCATAGAAGCTGGCAGGGTTCTCGAGCACCGGGTCCCGGACTGCCTGGAGTGGACGAGGGATGGGTGGATACGGTACCGGTGACGAGAACCCGGGCTTGGAGACGGATTCCCCTCCTGGGGGGAAAAGAGGGGGCGTGGCTCGCGCTACTTGCCTAGGCGCTCCCTGAGCTTCTTTATCAGCACGGGGAGGAACTGGTAGAGGTCTGCGACTACTCCGTAGTCGGCGTACTGGAATATTGGGGCGTTCTTGTCCTTGTTTATCGCGACTATTATCTTGCTGTCCACCGTGGCCGCCATGTGCTGGGGGGCTCCGCTTATGCCTATCGCTATGTAGACCTTGGGGCGTATCTTCTTGCCGCTTATGCCTATCCAGCGGTCCTCGCTGAGCCAGCCGTAGTCCGCGACTATGGGCCTGGAGGCGCCGACAACGCCGCCCAGGAGCTGGGCCAGCTCCTCAGCCATGGCAAGGTCCTCTTTCCTGCGGAAGCCCCTGCCCACGCCCACCACTACCTCGGCCGACTCCAGGTCGACTGCCTCCCTCTTCTTGGGCTCGTAGCCCGTCTCCTCGAGCACAGCTGCCGGGGCCCGGAGGCCCGCCAGCTCCGCCCCCGCTGCGAGGCCCTGGGCCTGCTCCGCGTAGACCGCGGGGTTCACCGTCGCCGCCGCGGGGGCCTTGGCGGCTAGCCTGGCCCTCGCCCTGCCGCCGAGCACCTGCCGGACAGCGGTCACCTCGTCGCCGCTGAGCTGTATCGAGACAGCCTCGGTGAACATGGGGAGGTTGTGCCTGGCCGAGAGCCTCGCCAAGGCATCCGTGAGGTTCTTCGTCGCAGCACCCACCACGAGGACAGGGCTGTGCTCGGCGTAGAGGCCCTCCAGGAGCTCGTGGAGCTGGCAGGGCTGGAGCCTCCCACCGCCCTCCACGTAGTAGAGGGTCTTGAAGACGCTGTACGCTGCCTTCTCGGCCTCCTCCCTGCCCGCGGCGAGGAGCGCGACCGCCTCGCCCTCGGCGCCCAGGGCCTTCACGAGCCCAGCCAGGCCCTGGAGCTGCTCGGGCTTCTCAGCCGCGACCAGGACACGGGCCGCCACGGTCCCACACCCCTCTTCACGCACATGCGTGTCCCTTACGCCTTGGGGAGCACGCCCTCCCTCTCAAGGGCCTCTATGAGCTTCTCAGCCGCCTGCTCCAGGTTCTCCGCCTCGATTATGATGTTCTTCCTCTTCACCTGTATCACCTTGAGTTCCTCGAGCCTCGGCTTACTGGGCGCCTCTATGCCCAGGTCGGCGAGGCTGTACTTCTTAATCGGCTTCCTGAACGCCCTCCTTATCTGGATAAGCGTGGGTATCCTGGGCTTGTTGGCCTCACCCGTCACGCTCACCACTGCGGGGAGCTTGGCTCTCACCGTGGAGTAGCCGTCCTCGAGGTCGCGGACAGCGGTGACCACGCCGTCGCCCAGCTCCAGGCGCCGGGCGTAGCTGATGAAGGGCACCCCGAGGAGGGCGGCTATCCGTGCACCGAGCTGGCTGGATATCATGTCCATGGAGGCCTCGCCGGTTATGACTAGGTCGAAGCCGCCGAGCTTCTCGAGCAGCGCCGCCAATGCCTTGGAGGTGGCGAGGGGGTCGCCGGGGACTAGGGCCTCGTCCACCACCACGTGGGCCTCGTCGGCCCCCATCGCGAGGGCCTCCCTTATGACCTGCTCGTACTCCCTCTGCCTCTTGGCCAGCGGGCCCCAGGTGAGCGCGGAGACCACGACCACGCGGCCGCCGTGCTTCTCCTTGAGCTGAACCCCCGCCTCCACAGCGTTCTTGTCGTACTCGCTCATCGCGAGCGGCATAGAGTCCGTGTCGACGTCGTCGCCACGCGTCCTAATCATGTTCGGGTCGAGGCTCGCCTTAACCAGGACAGCGATGTTGAGAGCCAAGACACTGGCACCCCTGCCGGCAAGGGAGCTGCTCCACACGCAGCCAAGGGGGAACGCCGGGCCCCGAGGCAAAAATAGGCTAAGAGCCCCCAGCACAGCGGTGACCCAGCCGTATGGGCACGGCCTAGCGGTATGCCTTGCCCCTCCTATGGATGCTGTAGATGTAGAGGGTCTTGGAGTCGACGTCTATGCGGAATATGACTCGTATGTCGCCGACGCGGAGCCGAAAGAAGCCCTCCCACTCGCCCCGCAGCTTACGTATATCCAGCCTGCGGTAAGGGAGCACACCCTCCTCCAGTGCCTCGAGGAGCTCCCTAAGCTTCTCCTCAACCCTCGCCCGCTCATCGCTGCTAAGCTCCTCGAGGAAGCGGAGGGCCCGGCGGTGTATCCTCACCCGCCACTCCATTCCACAAAATCCTCCTCCCGGTAATCGCTAGGCCTCCCAGCTACGCGCTCAATCTCCCTCTGCTCCTCCTCGTCAACCGGCGGAGCCAGCTCCATGAGGGCCTCCAGGAGCGCCTTCCTCACCTCCTCCCGGACAATCCTCCGCAGCTCCTCCACGCTCACACCGAGAGACAAGCCACAGCCCACCCCCAGCCTCCTCCCACAGCGTAGCTGCTCTAGAGCATTCCCGCTCCCCAGAAAGCATCCCATGCTGCCAGGCTCCGGAGGGCCCTCCCGGCTAGGAGTCGCTCTCCCGCTCCTCGCCGTGCCTGGGCTTGGGTGGCCGCGGGCCCAGGGCCTTGGCTAGGCAGCGAGGGCTTGGGTTGAAGGCTGGGACTCGGCGCCGGTACTCGAGGTAGGCCTCGCCGAACTTCTCGATGCTCTCCCTCTCATCCACCGTGACCGCGAGCAGCAGCACCAGGATGGCCTCGGCCAGGCCTATGGCGGCGGCGCCTGGGCTGGCCTCGATGAGGCCGAGGCTGAGGGGGAACCAGGCGAGGAAGAAGTGCATCGGGTGCCTCATGCACGAGTAGGGGCCGACAGTGACGAGGCGGTCCACCTCGCCCCGGGGGAGCCTGGGGCTGCTCCTGCCGTAGACCGCGAGGTAGCGGCCGGTCACCGCCGCGCCGCGGAGGACGAGGGCGAGAAGGGCGAGGCCCAGCACCCGGCACGGGAGAGGCCAGGGGCACCGGAGGCCGAGCCAGCGGTCGAGCAGCGGGCCCCCAGCAGCCACGAGGAGAACCATGACGAGCCAGGTGAGGGCCCTCACGCGGTTGCTTACACGCATCCCCGGCTCACCCCTCCCGCCGGCGGACCACATGGCCAGGCAGCTCGCCTGGCTAGACCTCTACTACGCGGCGGTAGTAGCGGCGCCGGGCCTCCTCGAACTCCTCGGGGGTCATGACGTGTATGTCGAGGGGGTAGTCCCAGGGGACTCCGTGGCGCTCCACAGCCTCCATTCTTATCCTTATGGCGAGGCGGTGCCTCTCCGGGCCTCGTGGCGCCCGCGGCGAGACCACCACGATATCTATGTCGCTGAGCACCGTGAGCCTGTCCTCGGCGGCTCCGCCGACCACGTAGACCCTCGTCTCGGGGCCCAGTAGCCTCCGGGCCGCCTCCGCCACTCTCGGGGCGTAGAGGCGCCACTGGTGGAGGCGGCGGAGCCGCTCAACCATGTACCTCTCTATGGAGGGCTTCCCGGAGCCGCTCTGCAAGCCCTAGTAGCCTCCTTGCCTCCTCTACGCAGTCCTGAGCATCCCTCTCCGTGTATTCTGTGTCTCCATACCGGGCTTTCGTGTACGCGTCCTCCAGGAGCCAGATGAGGGGCCGATGCTCCTGGGCGTGGCTCGCCACTAGACGGGCCTCCTGCTCCAGGCCCGCGTCGCGGAGGAAGCGGTAGAGCGTGCCGAGCAGCGTGGAGAGGTCATGAGTCCTCGGCGCGGAGCCCGTTGCCTCGTAGAGGAGCGCCTTGAGCGCCAGCTGCGCGGCCTGCTCTGCCTCGAAGCACGCTAGGTCGTATTCCCTTCTCTCGAGCCTCCAGAGGGCTCCCTCGAGCAGCGCCCTTGCACGTCTCCAGAGCTTTGCCGCGTAGTCGCCGCTCATTGTTCCCTCTTGCCTCTTTCTCCGGGTTTAGGGCTTGGGCTCTGCTACCTGGTTGGCTGTGCCTAGTCTCCTTGTGGCGGCTGCTGCTAGCTGGAGCAGCTTGGGGTCGCTGCGGGGGGCTCCTAGGAGCTGGGCGCCCATTGGTATGGCTCCTATCCTTGCGACGGGGAAGGCTACTGCGGGGAACCCGGATAGGTTGGCGAGCACGTTTGCGAGGTCCAGTGCGTACATCTTCTCCGGGTCGTCGACTACCTCGCCGAGCCTGGGGGGTGGGGCGACGGCTGAGGGCAGGAGGAGGGCGTCGGTGTTGCTGAGTAGGCTGCGGAGCCTGTCGCGGAGCATGCGGCGGAGCCGGAGGGCGCGGATGTAGTACTGGTCGCGGTACCCGGCGCTGAGCATCCAGGAGCCGAGCATTATCCTCGTCTTCACCTCTGCGCCGAAGTACTTGGCGCGTATCCTTGAGTAGTAGGTGTTCCAGCCCTCCCATGGCTCGGGGGGCTCCCTGGGGCCGTAGCGTACGCCGTCGTAGCGGGCGAGGTTGCTGCTCGCCTCGGCCATGGCGGTGACGTAGTAGGCTGGGAGGCTGTAGTCGAGGAGCTCCCTGCCGAGCCTCTCCTCGGCGACCTCGGCGCCCTCGGAGGAGAGGGCGTCCGCAGCCCTCTCTATGAGCCTCTTCACCTCCTCGTCGACTCCGGGGTGCTCCTGGAAGTCCCGGAGCACGGCCACGCGGAGCCCCTCTGCTCCCTCCTCTAGGCCCCTCCTCGCCGCCTCTGCGTGGCCCCGTGGGGGGCTGCGGAGGCTCGTGGAGTCCCTTGGGTC
>JALUFI010000206.1 GCA_027043685.1 Pyrodictiaceae archaeon | reverse complement strand
TCATAGACCTGGGCCACATAGTCCTCCACGAGGCCCGGGTCGCCGCGCAGCTCCTCGAGAACCCGGTGCCCGGGCAGCGCGTAGAGCCTGGCCACCAGCCCGCACCCGGCGGCGGAGGCGGGAAGGGCTAGGCGTTATAACGGGGTGTGGGCGCCGGGTGGGATACGTCCCCCGGGGAGGCGCCCCCGGGGCTGCGGGCCAACCACGATATACCCCTCCAGGCGCTGGCTTGGAGCGGTGTTACCCTGGAGGCCCCGCCCGCCGGGGCGCCTGCCCGGCGCCTCGCCGCGTGGAGGTGGCCCAGGGGCCGGGGACGGCTCACCGATAGCTGCTGTGGTGCGGGGTTGGGTGTTATGACTTCTCGTGAGCTGGGTGGGGGCTCTAACGCGAAGGGCTGGAGCCCCTCCACCCTCCTAGAGGCCCTGCGCACGAGCTTCGACGACATAGAGGCATACGCGTACATGAATGGGGGTGACCTCGTCCTCCGCTCCGAGTACGAGGTCATAGTCATCCGTGTCCCCGCGGGCCTCGGCTACGCGGACTTCAGGAACTACCTCGAGAAGCTCGGGGCCAGCGTCTACCCCTGCAGCAGGGGCCTGGGCTTCATACTCCCCACGGTCTCGGGGCCCAGGATAGCGTTCCACGCCAGGATGATCCACAGGGAGGCGGCCAGCGTCTACATCGCGGTGGAGCCCAGGGGCGTCGTCACCAGGGGCGAGAGGCCCAGGCTCTGCTAGCCCCCCGGGCCCGGAGGCGGCCCCGTCTTTTCACCCCCTGGAGCGCTGCCTCCCCGCCGCCGTGGTGGAGGAGTGGTGGCCGCCACGGGGGCGCGGCGGGCCCAGGTGCTCGCGGCTCTCGCGGGCCTCCTGTTCCTCTCCGCGGCCCTCGGGCTCCTCTACCTGGAGTGGCTCCGTGTCCTCGACAGCGCTGTTGGCGGCTCCGTGGTGCTGTGCGGGGGCGCGCGCCCCGTGGTGGCGGTGCCTGCCGTGGATGGGCTCGAGGTGAGCGTCTACTGCCTCGGCCCAGGCGGCTCCTCTCCCGCGGCGGTGGTTAACCAGAGCCTCTACGCCTGCCCCCAGGGGGCAAGGGAGGCCCTGGTCTCCGTGGCTGCTCCGCTTGGCTGGCCCCGTGTCGAGGTGAGGCTCGGCCTATGCTCCCCTAGAGCCTCCTAGCCCCTGCCTGGGCGGCTTCTCCACCCTGCCGGGGCCGAGGAGCCTCTCGGCCGCCCTGGCGAGGCCGGTGTCGAGGGTGGCTAGGCCGGCGTTGAGGCTCAGCGCGAGGGCGAGGTAGAGGGCGTCCTGGCCGCTCAGGCTTAGGGCCCTCGCCGCCTCTGCTGCGAGGCGGATGAGCCCCGGCCATGGCTCTACTCGGTGCAGGGGGAGCGCGAGGTAGGCCTCCAGGGCCCTGGAGAGGTCGCGGACAGCGCCCCGGAGCAGCGCCTTGCGGAGCCCGTTGAGCACCTCGGCGTCCACGAGGCCGCCGGGGGCGAGCAGGGCCGCCTCGTCCGCAAGGCCTAGGAGGAGGCCGCGGGCCCAGCCACGGGCCGGGCCCGGCACCAGGGCAGCCACTATCACCGAGGCGTCGACGACCACTATTCTGCCGCTAGCCGCGGCAGCGGCCACAGCCACGGGTCGCCTCCACTATCTCCTCCACCGTCATCTCCCTGGGGCCGGCAGCCTCGTCTGCGAGGGCGAAGGCCTGGAGCAGCCTCTCCCTGGCGCCGCCGGAGGCGGCCTCGGCTAGGCCGACGAGGACCTCCCGCACCAGCCTCTGGTACTCCACCCCGCTCTCCTCCAGCACACGCTTCGCCCACGCGGGAACCCTGACCGAGACCACCGCGCTCCCCGGGGCCAAGGAGACGAGGCACCCCCGCACGCGTATACACGCGTCTACGCGGCCAGGGAATAAAGCCTACCCCTCGGGGAGGAGCCGTGGGCTAGACGGGGCGCGGAGCGCCTTGGAGCTACACACCGTCCTATTCATCGCGGAGACGCTGGGCCTCCTCATAGGCTTCCTGCTCGCCTTCCGCGCCGGGGGCAAGATAGCCGCCCGGAGGCACGACGCCGAGCTGGCGAAGCGGTATGGGAGGCGCCTCCCCGGGGGCCTCGGCCTAGTCTTCTACCTCCTAGTCCTGGCCTCGCTCCTCGTCAACCTCACAGTGGTACTAGCCATGACCGCGGTCAAGGCAGTGCTCAAGCTCTTCCTCGGAGCCGCCACCGGGCACCTCGTCGGCGCCACCGGCGGCGTACTCATCACCCTCGCCGGGCTCCTCACCGGCTACCTCTACTACAGCCACCGCTACAGCGGCGTGGAGGAGCCCCTCACAAGGGAGGGGAGGATAGCGCTCCGCGGCATACAGCTGGGCAGCCGCGCAGCCGAGTCCACGAGGCAGCTAGCCGACAAGGGCAAGGGCCTCGCCAAGGGGCTCGGAGACCAGCTCCCAGGCCCCAAGTGGCTGAAGCGGAGAGACAGCGGAGAAAAGGAGGGAGGCGGCACCAGGGGCTAGCCCCGGGGCCTCTTCGCGACCAGGACGTGGCGGCGGCTCCTCCGCAGCACCGCCTCGCTCGTGGTGCCGAGGAGCAGGCTCTCCCTCCTCCTCCCCGGCCCCACCACTATCAGCGCCGCGTCCCTCTCCTCCGAGACCCGCACCAGCGCCTTACTCGGCCTCTCCGCCTCCACAAGCAGCGTCTCCACCTGCTCCACGCCCAGGCGCCGCGCCTCCTCCTCGTAGCGGGCAAGCTCCCCCGCGGCCTCCTCCTGGTCCACGTTGTGGAGCCCGGGACGGGCCGGGAGGAGGCCGCGGGGG
>JALUFI010000205.1 GCA_027043685.1 Pyrodictiaceae archaeon | reverse complement strand
CTTGTGTCGCGCGAAGGGCTATTATTAAGAAGGGGCGGGGCTTGGGCTCTGCGGTGTGGGTGGATAAGCGGTGTCCTTCCCTGCGCCGCCTGCGATGATGGGGTATGACCGCAGCACTGCGATGTTCTCGCCGGATGGCCGTCTCTTCCAGGTAGAGTATGCTATGGAGGCTGCCAAGCGCGGCTGGACCATGGTGGGTGTCCGTGTCCCCGAGGGCGTGGTAATAGTTGCGGAGAAGAGGAAGACGACCCCCCTCATAGACCTGGAGCACCTCGAGAAGGTGTTCATGATAGACGACCACATAGGTGCCGGCTTCGTGGGCTTCGGCAGCGACGGCAGGATACTCATAGACTACGCGAGGCTCCTCGCCGTCCAGTACCGGTTCGTATACGGCGAGAAGATACCCGTCGAGTACCTGGTGAAGCAGGTCTGCGACCTCATGCAGCTCTACACCCAGCACGGGGGCGTCAGGCCCTTCGGCGTCACCCTCATGATAGCCGGCGTGGATGAGACGGGGCCCAAGCTCTACGTGGCCGAGCCCAGCGGCCAGTTCATCAGCTACAAGGCCCACGGCCTCGGCCAGGGCGGGAGCCAGGCGGTGGAGGTCCTCCAGAAGGAGTACAGGGACGACATGAGCCTAGAGGAGGCAATACTCCTAGGCATCAAGGCCGTGGCCTCGGTGATGGAGGGCAAGCCCAGCACCGAGACGCTCGAGGTAGGCCTCGTGGAGACCGCCACCCAGCGGTTCCGGAAACTGTCTAAAGAGGAGCTGCAGAAGTACCTCCAGAAGCTCGGGTACGAGTAGCCATGACGCGGCGGGGGAGCCGCGGAGAACACGAGCCCGTCGTCGCCCGCCTAGAGGTGGGCGGTAAGCGCTTCGAGGTCCTCGTAAACCCCGACCTCGCTTTTGAGTACCGGCAGGGCAAGCAGGTCAACCTCGAGGACATGGTTATCAGCGACGCCGTCTACACCGATCTCCGCCGCGGCCTCCGCGCCTCCCCCGAACTCCTCCGCAAGGTCTTCGGCACAGACGATGTCGTCAAGATAGCGGCGGAGATCGTGAAGAGGGGGGAGCTGCAGCTAACCGCGGAGCAGAGGAGGAAGCTGATAGAGGCCAAGAAGCGCCAGATAATCAACTACATAGCCAGGAACGCGATAGACCCCCGCACCAAGCTCCCCATACCCCCCGCCAGGATAGAGGCGGCGATGGAGCAGGCGGGGGTGGGCGTGGACCCGTTCAAGAGCGTCGAGGAGCAGGCCGCCCAGATAATAAAGGCGATTAACAGGGTTATACCCATCAAGATAGCGAAGGCGCTGCTCCGGATAAGGGTGCCGCCGGAGTACAGCGGGAGGGTGGCGGGCGCGCTCCAGAAGCTCGGGGAGCTCAAGAACATGGACTGGAGGAGCGATGGGAGCCTCGTGGCGGAGCTGGAGATACCGGCGGGGCTCCAGCAGGAGGTTATAGATAAGCTGAATAAGCTTACCCGGGGCACGGTGGAGGTCAAGGTAGTCAGCGTGGTGTAGTAGGGCCTTGGCGAGGATACTCGTGGAGCCCCGGAGCATTGTGCTCCCGGGCGACGTGCTTGCCGAGGGCAGCGACGTCCAGCCCGGCAGCATCTACATCGAGCGCGTCGGCGACAAGCTGGTAGCAACGATAACCGGGCTGGCGGTGGTCGAGGAGCGGGACGGCAAGAAGATAGTCTCAATCATCCCCCTCGAGGGCGCCTATATACCGAAGCCGGGCGACATAGTGATAGGCCTTGTCGAGGACATAGGGATAACCCACTGGGAGGTCGACATAGCCTCCCCCTACAAGGGCGTGCTCACCGTCCAGGAGGTCCTCGACCGCCCCTTCAACCCCGCAACGGATAGCCTGAAGCGCTACCTCGACGTAGGCGACTACATAGTCGCCAAGGTGCTTGCCTTCGACCGGGCCAGGGACCCCCTGCTCACAATCAAGGGGGAGGGCCTCGGCAGGATAACCGAGGGCGCGATAGTCGAGATTAAGCCGAGCCGCGTCGCCAGGGTCATCGGGAAGAAGGGCTCCATGATAAACATGCTTACCCGTGAAACCGGGTGCCACATACTCGTCGGCCAGAACGGCCGCATACTCGTAAAGTGCCCCAACAAGGAGCTAGAGGAGGTAGCCGTGCTCTCGATAAAGAAGATCGAGGAGGAGGCTCACACAACCGGGCTCACCGAGAGGGTGCGCGCGTTCATACGCGAGGAGCGGGAGAGGAGAGGTGTCTAGGCCATGGGTGGACACGCGGGTGAGAAGCCCCAGCTCATCCACTGGGAGGAGCGGGGCGGGGAGAAGGTAGCTGTCCGCCACGACGGCCGCCTACCCTGGGAGCTTAGGCCGATAAGGATGGAGGTCGGTGTCCTCAGCAACGCCGACGGCTCCGCCCTCGTCGAGTACGGCGGCACGAGGGTGATAGCCGCGGTCTACGGCCCCAGGGAGGCTGTGCCCCGCCACATAGCGCTGCCGGACCGGGCGGTGCTGCGCTGCAGGTACCACATGGCCCCGTTCTCCACAGAGGAGAGGAAGACCCCGGCGCCGACGAGGAGGGAGGTGGAGCTATCCAAGGTGATTAGGGAGGCCCTGGAGTCCGTGGTGCTCACGGAGCTGTTCCCCCGCACCGCTATAGACGTCTACATGGAGGTCCTCCAGTCCGACGGGGGCACCCGCACGGCGGCGATAACCGCGGCCAGCCTCGCCCTCGCGGACGCGGGTGTAGCGATGAGGGACCTCGTCGCCGGCGTCGCGGTCGGCAAGGTGGACGGCGTCCTCGTCCTAGACATAGACGAGATAGAG
>JALUFI010000204.1 GCA_027043685.1 Pyrodictiaceae archaeon | reverse complement strand
AGCCTAGGCGCCTCCAGGAGCTCAGCCCGGATAGCATCCCCAAGCCCAGGCACGGCCCGTAGGCACCCAGGGGGAGCTAGGCGCGAACCACTGCTAGAATAGCGAAGCGCGGGAGGAGCTGCATAGGAGGGAGAGGCGGGTAGGGGCGAGAAATACCGGAGGAACTGCGTGCTAGAAGCCGAAGAGGCTCTCGAGGCCGGCGGCGAGCTGCTCCTCGCTGACCTCCTCCTTCTTCTCCTCTTCCTCCTCTTCCTTCTTCTCTTCCTCCTTCTTCTCCTCGGCGGCCGGGGCGGGGGCGGCGGCGACCTCTATCTCTATGCCTAGCTCCTTCGCCTTGTCGCCCAGTGCTGCTACAACCGCCAATGCGCGGCGCACCGCGGTGCCTATCACGTACTCCGCGGTCTCCGGTGTCACGTAGCCAGCCTCCGCGGCGACTGCCAGCGCGCGGCGCACGGCGAGCGGTATCGCTATCTTCAGCACCTCGGGCTCCGGGTACGCTATCTCCGCGCCCACCATCAATGCGGCTGCAACGGCCTCGGCAACCATGTTCCTGTACTCCTCTAGGTTCAGCACCAGCTGGTCGCCCGGTATCACCACGCCGCCCTCATAGGCCGCCTTGGGCTTCAGCTTCACTATTATCGGCTCTATGCCTAGCTTCTGGAGAACCGAGGCCAGCTCGGGGGATATCACGTCGCCGGGCTTGGCTACCCTGGTCTCCTTGGCTATCCAAATGGTGCCTCCCTGCACCCTTATCGGTATCTTGAGCTTGCCGAACACGCTCATAATGGGGCCGGGCTTGAAGCCTGTGTTGCCTGGCGGCAGCACTATCTCCGTGGGCGCCACGTCACCGGGCTTCGCGGGCTTAGTTGCGTACACCCTGTCTAGGGCGAGCGCCACCTCGAAGGGGTTGAGGTTCGAGAATATGAACATGTTTGTCCCGGTGAGGTAGGGGTCAAGGGGCTCAGGGTCTATGCCAGCGTTCTTCAATGCGAGCCTCATCAAGGTGTTCTTCGCGACCCTCATCACGATGTTGCCGCCGAGCCTCTTCTCCAGCTTCCTCTTGATGCGCTGCAGCTGCGCGGTAGGCACCTTGGTGAGGTCAACTATGATGAACGTGCGGTGGCTCTTCACCAGCTCTGTAAGCTCCTCGACCTCCCTCTTCTTCCACTCCGGTATCCTCTTGGCATGCGCCTTCGCAATCACGACCACTACTCCTGCACCCCTCTCCCGCGCCACCGCGGCTCCACGGCCCCGTTAAAAGCAGCCCGTGGCGCCTAGGCCCCGGGAGGGAGCCGCCTCACAGAGCCCCCAGGGGATGCGCTAGAAGAGAACCTCCACCGGAGGCCCCATGGTAGTCTTCACTATTACCCGTGCTATGTTGTTCCGTGGGTTCGGCAGCTTGTTCTCAAGCGTGCTCAGCACCTTGTAGATGTTCTCAACTATCTCGTTGACGTCCATGTCCTCGGTGCCGACCCTGCACATGACCTGCGGCTGGTCCTTAACCCTCAGCATCACCGCGCTGCGGTACCTGTTCACGAAGGCGACTATGTCTGCGTTCGGCGGCACCGGCACCGGGACCTTGCCCCTCGGGCCCAGCGCGGGGGCGAGGGTGCGGCCCGCGAGGGGCATTAGATCGGTCTTCACGAGCACCCAGTCACAGAACTCCGCCACCTTCTTCGCAGCCTTCCTGTTACCCATCATAGCCTGCAGGTCCTCCCTGCCGAGGACGCGGTCAGCAACCTCCTTCGCCTTCAGCGCCATGTCGCCATCGGCGACCACGCAGACCTTCACGTGCTTCCGGGGCGGGTGGGGAAGGAAGACTATCTCGCGTATCCTGCCCTGAGGGCTCTTGAGGTCAACGTCCTTGAGCACCACCGTGAGGTCGACGGACTGCTTGAACCTCCTCTTGGGGCTCCCCTCTATGGCCTCGCGGACGGCCTTCTCGACGTTCTCGCGCGGAACGAACGACATAACCGTCCACCCCGCTGGGGCCCGGGGAGGAACCAGGGGCTTCTAAGGGCCACGCCCAGGCACCGGCCCGAAAGAGGGGCGGCGGTGGCAGGGGCCTAGGCCTTCTCCCACTCCTCCTCGTACTTCGCGAGCACGGCGTCGTAGGCGCCCTCGTCGACCTCCCTGGTCACCTCCTTGCCGTCCTTGCCATCGATTGTTATCCCTATGCTCCTCGCGGACCCGATTATAGTCTTCACAGCCGCCTTCAGCGTCTTCGCGGTGAGCGCGGGCTTCTTCAGTATAGCTATCTCGACTATCTTCTCGAAGGGTAGGTCGCCTATCTTCTGGTGCATCGGGTCGCCGCTGGGCTCCTTGGCGCCAACAGCCTTGAGCAGAAGCTCCGTGGTTGTCGGCGGCTTTATCTCAAGCTCGTACTCCTTTGTCTCCTCGTCCACTATTATCTTCACTTGTACCTCCATGCCCTTGTACTTCTCGGTCGCCTTGTTTATCTCCTCTATGACCTTCTCCACGTCGAGGCCAACGCTCTTGATGAGGTCGGAGACCGGGGGCTCGGGCTTCGCCTCGCCGCCCCTAACCTTTACCGTTACCACCCTAATCGAGGCCATCCCTACTTCCCTCGCTCCCTCACAGGCCTTACCGCGTCACCTGGGACCGTGATTTGGAGCATGTACTCAACCTCTAGCACATTTAAAACTACCTCATTCTTGGCCGGGTTGACGCGCACAACCTGGGCCTTCATGTCGCGGAACGGCCCAGAGATTATCTCAACTATGTCGCCCGGCTTCAGCGTCTCCACCACGGCCTCCGGCTTCAGCATCCTCTCCACGTCCTCGTAGCGCAGCACGCCGGGCACCACGCCCTTAGCATACTTTATGCCCTGGATGGCGTTAGCCACGTGGAACGCCGCGGGAGCCTCGACGATGACGTAGCCCTTTATCTGGAGAGGCACCACGATGGCGTATATCGGTATGTTCTCGTCCTGCGCCCTCTGCGCCACAAGGAGGGCAACATCCAGCTCGCGGCCAGCCACTGTGCGGACGGCGAAGAGCCTGGGCTGGCCACCCGGCCTCCTCTCAGCCCGCCTCTCCTCACCGCCACCCTGCTCGGACAAAGCCACACGCCACCTCCACGCCAGAGGAAGGACGGTGCGGGAGGAGCCGCCGCCCGGGCGGGGCGCCGCGGGTGAACCCTCCCACAGCCACCGGGAGGGATGAGCGGCCCTCCCCGGTCTCAGGGCGCCCCCGGCTGCGTGGCCGGAGAGGGGCTCCTGGCCCCCAGGGTTAGCCTCCTCCCAGTATGAGGTAGGCTGTTAGGTGTATCACGTACGCGACGCCGCCGACCAGCAGTATTGACAGCCAGATTATCTTGGATGCCTGCTTGTACTCGTCCATGTCTGGGCGGCGGACGCGCTGGAGCACTAGCCTCCACTCGTGCAGCGTGGACTTGATTGCGTATACGAGGCCTCCCTCCTCTGCCGCCCTGGCTGCCATTGTGTAACGCCTCGCGCGCCGGGTCTGGCCCCGTGGAGGGAGGGGTGGCCATACACGCCTCTATATATGGGGGTTGCTGCCCTCTGCTGCCGCTACTTTATGCCTTGGAGTATTTTCTCTGCGTAGCGGCGTGGCTCGAAGGGCTCTAGGTCCTCGTATCCCTGGCCGGTGCCGACGAAGAGTATCGGCTTCCCCGTGACCGCTGCGACGCTTATGGCGGTGCCTCCCTTCACGTCTGCATCGACCTTGGTGAGCACTATGAAATCTATGCCTACTGCCTCGTCGAAGAACTTCGCCTGCTCCACTGCATCGTTGCCGGTGAGCGCGTCAACCACGAGCGCCTTGTAGTCCGGCTTGGCTACACGGACTATCTTCCTCAGCTCCTCCATGAGGTCTGTGTCGGTGTGCATCCTGCCCGCTGTGTCGGCGAGCACCACGCGGTAGCCCCGGGCCCTCGCGTACTCTATGCCGTCGTAGACCACGCTCGCCGGGTCGGCGCCGTAGCGGCCGCCGATGAAGGGCACCCCGAGCTTCTCGGCGTGCCTCCGCAGCTGCTCCTGCGCCCCAGCGCGGAACGTATCCGCCGCGACAATCACCGGGGTTATGCCGCTGCGGCGGAACATGTATGCGAACTTAGCTATCGTCGTCGTCTTCCCGACGCCATTGACGCCGAAGAAGACTATGCGTAGCGGGTTATCCGGACTCCTCCTCCTAGCCTCCTCGACTAGGTCCAGGCGGCGGTACCCCCTGCTCAGTATCTCCACCAACGCGTCCCGGAGAGCATCAACCACCACCTGCCTCGCATCACTGAACCTTGGAACCTTCTTGCCCACGAGCCTCTCGCGAAGCCGGTTAGCTATCTCCTCAGCGACCTCGAAAGCCACATCGCTCTCAGCAAGCGATATCACAAGCTCCTCGAGTATAGGCTCCAGGTCCTCCTCGCTGAGCGTCTTGCTGGCAACAACCTCGGTCACGTTATCAACGAACTTCTTCAGGGCCTTCTTCAGCCGGTTGAACACCATGCCGCCATGCACACCCTGGCGACGAGGAAGACAGAGCCCAGGCTATATGCCCTGAGCCGCAATGCGAGGAGACGTCAACCCAGTAAGGCGAAGAACAGTTGGCGCCGCAACGCGGCACAGGAGGGGGAGGAGAGCACCCCCAGGGAAGAACAGGGATGTGGGTTCAAGAACCCCGGGAGGCCAGCGGCCCTTCAGCCCAGCCAGGGAGCCCCCCGGGGCCGGGGGAGGGCTACTGCTGCTTCTGCTGGCCGCCCCGCTGCCCCTGCAGGGCCGCGGCCTGTGCAGCGCCTATCGCCTGCTCTATGGCCGCGCGGAGGGCCTCGTAGTACTGGCTTAGCTTAGCCATCTCCCTGGTGTAGGCGTCTAGGAGCTTGCTCACCGAGGCCTTCTCGTCGCGGACAACGTTTAGGGCCTTCTCGTGCGGTAGCTCAACGAAGACCCCGCCGCCCGCGTGGACAACAACCTTCTCCATGGGCTTGAGGGAGCCGCGGGCCAGCACCGTCGCCCTAGGGTCAAGGGGTATGAGCACGTCGTCGCTACCACTCTTTAGCTGGGTGAGGGCGTCCTCCAGCGCGCTCAGCTGGGCGAGCCGGGTCTCCAGCTCCGCGACAGCTGCCTGGAGCTGCTTGAGCTGCTGCTCGAGCAGGTTGAGCTGCTCGAGCGCCTCCTCGAGGGTTATGCCTTGCTGCTGCTGGCTCAAGGCTTTACCCACCTGGTCAGGTTGGCTAGCATGAGGAGGTTCCGGTCCTCCACCTGCTCCGGCGGCACCTCGACAACCCGCTCAATCACTATGTGGTACCTCTTTATCTTGTGGTTGCTGCCCAGCTCGGAGAGCACCTTCTCAATGGCGTGCTCCGGCTTAAGCGCCCTCACGTACTTCCGGAACCGCCACCACTCCGGCATCTTGTGGGGCCTGATCAGCATCCTGCCCTCAACCAGGTAGAACTTGACGTCGCCCACCCCCAGTGCACCCCCTCTCCACGACTCCTTGGCGCTTCTCGCGGCTAGACCGCCTCCCAGGTGGAGAGCCCGGCAGCGACGGGGCAGGGGAGGGTCTTCAATGCTTCCCCGGGGGCCGGGGCTAGCCCTGCAGCCCCAGGGCCTGCTGTATCCTCATGAGCTCGGGGCCGGTTGTCTCATCCCCTACTATCGCGCCGTGGTTGTTCGCTACCAGACCCGCCTTGACGAAGTAGAGGCCGAAGTTCACGGTACCGGTTCCGAAGTCCACGCCGAAGAGGTTGCTTAGGAAGCGGAGCTCCTCCTCCGTGACACCGGGGTGCACGAGGCCGCCGCGGTCAGTCACCACGAGCATTGAGCCCACGGTGGTTATGTCGGCGAGCGCCTTCTGGGCAACTACCTCTACGCCGAGCACGCTCTTGATCTTCTCGAGCACCGTGCGGTTCAGGAGAGGCGAGACCAGCGCGGCGCGGCTGTTAGCGGCTATCAGGTTACCGAGGGCGGTCTGCCGGATATCGAGTATCTCCACCCTCATCCTGCCGCGGAGCGCCGAGCGCAGGGCATCGTACTCCTCGGGCTTCACTATCCTCGGAAGCAGCAACCCGTTATCGTTCCCGGCAACCATCACGCCATGTATCATCATGTCGGCTACCCTGGCCTCTATGGCCTCAACCCCAAGCGCCTCCTCTATGCGGTGCTTATCCTTCTCGGTTATCGTGGTCGGGACAAGCGCTATCTTATTGTTGGCAAACACGTATACCCCTACGTTCGGGTTACCGTTGATGTTCATCAGCTCTATCAAGACTCCTACACACCCTCCCCTTCATGGCCCTCCACGAGCCCTCCCCTCCGCGGGGAGGGCCGGAGAGGGGAGCCACCCGAGTAGAAGGAGGTCACACGGCCCCATAAACACCTGGAGTCCCTGCGGGTAGCCGCGGCCGGGCGCCCCATCCCCAGAAGGACGCGGGGCTGGCTCCGCTTTGGGACGCGTAGCGGGTGTTACTTCTTCTGCTCCGCGGCTGCCTGCTGGGCCTTGGCCTTCCGGACGAGGAGGACCTTGACGACGCCGGTCTCAGGGTCCTTGACGGCCTTGACGGTTATCCTGCGGGGCGGCTTCTCTATGCCGCGGCTCCATATGTACTCGTTGACCGCGGGGTGTATAACCACGTCCTCGGGCTCGACGCCGAAGTGCCTGGCGATGAACTTCCTGACAAGCCTGGCCGCCCTGGCTGCGCGGTTGGAGCGGCGGCCCCAGTAGACCCTCTTCAGGGGAATCGTGTATATCATCTCCTTCTTGTCCTTCACGGCTGGCACCACCCCTGGCCTTGGAGCCCCTCGGCGGCGCCGGGGAGCGGGCTATATTTAGGCCTTGAGCTTGACGCGGCGCCAGTGCCTCCTCTTGGGGTGGTCGCGGAACCTCCTGGCGGTCTTCACTATTACCCATACCGGGACGCTGCGGTTCTGCTTGAGCGCCTTGGCGAGGCGCAGCTTCTTCCCCAGCGGCTTGAAGTGGGCCACAGCCCTCCACCCCGACTGAGGCGGCGGCGCCCGGAGGGGCTACTTCCTCTTTATCCGTATCCTTGTCTCCCGGTGAGTCCTCTCATATATCGCTGCCAGGAGCTGCTTCACCACGTCCTCGCCCACGGGGGGCTGCAGCTGCCCCGCTTGGACAAGGGCTATGATATTGTCCTCGACGAGCTTTGCCACCTCGGGGCGGACGAGCTTCACGTTCGCGAGCCTCTCCCGGGCCTCCGGGGTCAGTATTGCGCGGAGGAGCGCGTCGCGCCTAGCGGCCTCCTCCTGCTGCCTCCTCCTCATCTCCTCCTCCATCTGGAGGCGGCGCTGCAGCTCAAGCATCTTCCTACGCTGGATCTCCGCAAGCTCCTCGTCGTAGTACTCGGACACGGGACTCCACCCCAGCCAACCCCGGGGCCACGGGGGCTGGGGAAAAGCCTCTCGGCTACAGCCGGGGCCTGGGAGCCGCCCCACTCTGAGAACTGAAAGCCGGCTGAGGGGTGGGGAGAAGCCCGGGCTGAGGGGAGCCGGGAGACGCGGCAAGGGGCGGCGTGGGTGGCTACTCGAGGTACTTGCGGAGCTCGGGCCTCTTCTCGGCCAGCTCCTTGAGTATCTCGTAGGCGGTGTTGTCTAGGAGGCTGCGGCCGCGGTCGGTTAGTACGCGGCCCTTGCCGCGGACGCGGCGGACGAGGCCGGCGCGCTCGAGCTGCTGGAGGACCTTCCTTATCGCGCTGCCACCTGCCTTGGCGAAGTGCTCTGGAGCTACGCCGCGGTTGACCCGGCCGCCGTAGGCAGTGCGGAGTCTCTCGACACCGACCGGGATACCGTGCTTGTAGAGCTTGCGGAGGAGGCTGGCCGCGCGGTAGTACCACCAGTCGGGGTCCTCCGGGGGCTTCTCCTTGTGAATGCCCGTCTTCGCATAGTAGGCCCAGACGGGGGGCCTTATCTGCGGCATCTTGCGCAGCTTCTCGGCGAGCCTCTCTATGAGCAGGTCCGCGGGCACCTCTAGCGCCGTGACCACGGCTTCTTCTCCCCGGTGGGCAGCCGCCTCGGCCACCCCCGTATATTACCCCTGCGGGGCCCCGCCGGCTCGCCTCCAGCCGCCGGGGCCCGGCTCCCGCTGCGCTTCTCGGGGGGAAGGTAGAGGACGAAGGTCCTGCCCCTCACGTCGAGGAGCCAGGCGCCCAGCTTCTCGGCCACGTGTTTCGCGAGGCTCCTGCGGTCCATGCCGGTTGACTTTATCGCCGTCTTCAGGGCCTTGACCTTGACTACGCCCTTGTCCTCCAGGTGCCTCCTAATCTCCTCCAGGACGCCCTGGGTGACGCCATTCTTGCCTATGATGACGTCGGCCCTGCCCTGCTGGACCTCCTCCTTCAGCCTCTTCAGCTGCGCCCAGCGCCGGGTGGCGCGGCGGCCGGCCTCGCTGCTCAAGACCTGCCTCCTCCCCTCCTCTTCCTGACGTGCATGCGGAACACGTAGCCGCATATAAGGCATGTCACGGAGACGCGGGTTATCCTCCGCTCGGGGTGGAGCCTCACCCTCGCCGAGAGCCCCGGCACCAGCGGCGCGCCACAGTTCCTGCAGACCCCGAAGCGGAGGAACCGGGGCTTCCTGAGCCTGGCAGCCCTCCGGACCTCCTCGGCCTCCCTGGTGAGCCTCCTGGCTAGCTCCACGTCGCCCCTCCTAAGGGCCTCTACCGCCTCCCGGTAGAGGGCTGCCAGGCTGTGGGCCGCCGCCTCCCTTGCCAGGCCGCGTAGCCTCCTAGCCCCAGTGCGCGCCAACTGGGGGCCCGCCCCGCCCACTAGGCGGCTCCCCCGGTGTAAATACTGGGGCTTTGGCTGTGGCTCCCGGCGTGGGGGGGGTGCCTCGGGCGTGGCTGGCCGGGGTGAGCGTGGCAGGGTCTTCGTATCCGTGGATGCTGAGGGCTTGCCGTTCGCCGTGGCGCCGTGGATGACTCCGAGGAGCCCCTTGTTCGGGGAGCTGAGGAGGGTTGCGACGAGGCTGGTCGCCGCCGTGGCTGAGAGGCTCACCGCCCACGGCTGGAGGGTTGTGGTCGCTGACAGCCATGGCTACATGGTCAACGCTGACCCCCTGGGGCTGCCCAGGGGCGTCACCATTGTCCGGGGCTTCCCCCGGACGCTCTCCATGCTCACGGGGGCCCGGGGCGCTGCCTTCGCGGTGATGCTGGGCTACCACGGCGCCGCCAGCGGCTACGGGGTGTTCAGCCACACCTACTCCTCCCGCGCCGTGCACCGGGTCAGGCTAGGCGGGGAGGCTGCGAGCGAGTACCTGCTCAACGCGGCGCTGCTCGGCGAGTGGGGCGTCCCGGTCGCCCTCGTCGCGGGGGCCGCGGAGCTGCGGGGCGAGGTGGAGAAGCACACGCCATGGGCCGTCTTCGTCGAGCTTAACCGCGGCGCTGGCTACGCGGCCTCGGTGTCGCCGAGCCTGGACGAGGCGCTGGAGGCGCTCGCGGAGGGGCTCCGGGAGGCCGAGGAGAGGCACAGCAGGGGCATGCTCCGCCCGCTGGAGCCGCCGGAGAGGCCCAGGCTCTGCGTGGAGTTCCAGTCCCCGCTCGGCGCCGAGGCCGCCTCCCTCATACCCGGCGTGGAGCGCGTAGGCGGAGCCGAGGCCTGCTGCACCGCCGAGAGCATGGAGGAAGCCATGAAGTGCATGGAGGCCATGGTCTACCTGGCCGCCTGGGCACTGGACACCGCCAGGAGCCAGCTCTAGCCGAACCCCCGGGGGACCACGGGCCGTGGGCAACGAGGTAGTCATCGCCCTGGTGGAGGCCCCGCTGGAGACCGTGCCCCGGGAGCTATGGGGCCACCCGAGCATCGCGAAGCACGCCAGGAGGAGGGGCAGGCCGCCCCGCGACATACTCCTAGACGCGGCGATGCACCACCAGGCCATGAAGCGGCTCCCCGGCCGCGAGCACCGGGGACGCCCAGACATAGTTC
>JALUFI010000203.1 GCA_027043685.1 Pyrodictiaceae archaeon | reverse complement strand
GGCCCAGGGCGTGGCGCAGGGCGGCGTGCTCCGCGTCATACTAGACCTCGCGGGGAGGCCGCCGTGGTGGCAGATGGCGCTGGACGAGGCTGTCCTTGAGGCCGTCGCGGCTGGTGAGGCGCCGCCCACGCTGCGGGTATACGTGTTCAGCCCCACGAGTGTCACCATCGGGCTCTTCCAGAGGGTGCGGGACGCTGTGGACCTGGAGGAGGCTGGGAGGCTCGGTGTCCCGGTGGTCCGGCGCTTCACGGGTGGAGGCGCTGTGCTTCACGACGAGGACGGGGAGGTGACCTACAGCGTCGCGGCGCCCGCCACGGGGCCTCTGCGGGGCGTTGAGGAGAGCTACCGTGTCCTCTGCACCGCTGTGGCGAGGGCTCTCCAGCGGCTGGGCGTGCCGGCCCGCTATGCGCCGCCCAACGACGTGGTGGCCTCTGGGAGGAAGGTGTCGGGGAACGCGCAGGCAAGGAGGAGGGGGGCCTTGCTCCAGCACGGCACGATACTCTACAACGCGGACAAGGCTCTCATGGAGAGGCTGCTCCGGGCGCCGAGGGAGAAGCTTGAGAGCCACGGAGTAGGTGGCATAGCCGAGAGAGTTGCCAATATATCGGAGATTCTTGGGAGGAGCGTGGAGCCCCACGAGATAGCCAGGGCGCTGGTTGAGGCTTTCTCGGAGACGCTGGGCCTGGAGCCCGTGGAGGCCTGGTACAGCGTCGAGGAGCTGAAGAGGGCGAGGGAGCTGAAGAAACGATACAGGAGCAGGGAGTGGCTCCTCCGCCGCTAGGCGGGCTTCTCCGCCTCCGCCTGCTCCCGGAGCAGCCTCAGCGCCTCCAGCAGGGCCTCGCCCTCCCCGGTGAGCCCGCTCCTGCCGATGTACTTGCACGCCCTCGCTACCACGAGCGCGTCCTTCACCTCGTCCAGGCCGAGCCCCGTCTCCTTGACGAGCCTGGCCACGTCCTCGGTTGTGCCCAGCTTCTTCACGGCCTCCAGCAGCTTGATTATCCGCGGGTTGACGGGGGTGGCGACGCCGCTCGGCGCGCCCACCACCGCTGCCTTCACCAGCGCACCGGCAGCGGTGACGACGACGCGGTTGTCGGGCAGCGTCTCGACGAGGCCACGGGACTCCAGCTTACCCAGCGCATACCCCACGGCCTCCTCCTCGCCCGGGAAGCTCCTCTTCAGGGCCTCCACTGTCTGGCTCCTCTTCTCCGGCAGCCTCTTCAACAGCATAGCCTCCAGCCTGGTGACTAGTATGCTCCTCGCGGCCTCGCGGCTAGCCCTCTGCAGCGCCAGCCCGTACTTCGTGGGCCCACCGGTCCCTATGAGGCCCTCCTCCCTGGCGCGGCCGAGCCACTCCTCGTTGAAGCCGAGGCCCTGGTCGGCCTCGACGAGCACGCGGGAGCCGAGGGCGGTGGAGCCCCTGCCGCCGCTCCTCTCCAGCACCTCCTCGCCGAGCCTGGTGAGGCGGAGCACCGTGCGCTTCAGCTCCTCGCTATACTCCTCAGCGATGAGCCCCATGGCCTCCAGGTGCTGCAGTGCGAGCCCGATGCTGTAGAACCCGGTGCTTATCCCCCGCTTCTCGGCCCACTCCTTGACGAGCTTATGCGTCGGAGCCAGCTCCGGGTTGCTCTCAGCCTTCCCCCACAGCTCCCTAATTACCTCCATCACCTTGAGCTCGTCCTCGCTTATACTCGTCGGCGTCGTGGCGACTGGGCGCTGCAGCAGCCTCCATGCACGCACCACGAGCCTGCCAGCCAGCGTCGGCGCCCCCGCGGCGGTAACGAAGCCTATCTCCCCCAGCATCTCCCGGATCTCGCGGTCAACCTCCTCGCCCCGGAGAAGCGCCTCCAGCGCCCCATATATCAGCGGGTTGACCAGCGCAGGCACATTGGCATTGATATTGGCCATGCTGAGGGCCCTCTTGAGCAGCCTCCCAGGCCTCGTCAAAGCCCCGTAGAGCCCATTCGGCACGCTCCGGACGAAGAGGTCAGAGGCCTCCAGGGTATCCATGTACCTGGACGAGTAGAACCTCCTCTCAGCAGGCCCATCCGGCAGCGAGACAAGCGCAGCCGCAATAGGCCTAGTAATCACCGGCCTCCGCGGCGCCCCGCTCAGCGCCTCATAGACCGAGTAGCCCTCCGGCGACAACTCGCCACCAGGGTCAACGAAGCCCCTCTCATCGAGAAGCCTCCTCCACGCCTCCGGAACCCTGCCGCCAGCAATCACCGAGGAGTGCAGCATAGTGTAGACACGGCTATCCAGCCAAGGCTCCGCCTCCGGCCTGCCAGAGGTACGCCAAGCCTCCACCACGCGCCTACCAGTATCAGTGACCACGAACTCGCCGCCACCACGGTGGTCGAGAAGCCCCTGGCTATACAGGTCCATCAGGGCCTGCAGCGCCTGCTCCTCGCCCCCGAACCTCTCAACGAACTCCCTGAAGCTGAACACGCCCTCATCAAGCTTCTCGTCAAGCACCCTTACCATGTTAACGCTCACATACACCAAGCCCGCGCACACCAAGGAGGCCGCCACAACCATCCATGAAAGTTATAAGACTTTGGTACAACACACCAATAGACATAATCAAACCCATAGACCAGGACAACTAACAAGCGAAGAAACCAACACGACTCCGCGCAAAGAGACAGACCGCTCCCGGGGAAAGGAGCGACAGGACAGGCCGCCCTGCAACGGAGAAGACGCCTAGGAGCGGGGACACGGGCCGAGAAGCGGAGGCGGCGCGGGGAGGAGGATTGGTAGCCGGGCGGGGATTCGAACCCCGGTCACGGGGGCCAGAGCCCCGCATCCTTGACCGCTAGACGACCCGGCTCCCCAGC
>JALUFI010000202.1 GCA_027043685.1 Pyrodictiaceae archaeon | reverse complement strand
GATGTGATAACGGATGTCAGCGGCTTCGCCCGCCGGGTCTTCCTCGAATGCCTGGGGCAGGGCAAGCGTGTACTCGCCAGGGTCGACGGCGATTCCCATGTGGTTGAGATACTGTTCCTCGACGAGGACAGGGGCAGAGGCCTAATAGGTAGGGCCGCCCTGGAGGAGGCTTCGAAGATAACCGCGCAGGCAGTCAGGCTATTCGTCCGCTAACACGGCCTCCTCCCCGGGGCCGGGTAGGCGGAACACTATCCGCTCATACCCGCCGGTCCTGCCGCCCCTCCTGCCGTATATCGCCACGACGCTGCCTGACACTACGTCCCAGTCCTCGCTCCCCGGCCCCATGTCCACCTCTAGTATCCTGGAGCCGGGCGGGAACACCCAGTAGGCCTCATAGTTGTACTCTATCGTCTCCGGCTCGTAGCGGTTCTCGTACACGTTCCTCCCAGGCCTCACCGGGGCCCGGAACCGGAGAGCGAACACGATGAACACCCGGTCCCGGCGCCCACGGAACCCGATATCAACCATCACGACCCTGGGGCGGACCCTCTCACCGTTCACCACGACCTCCTCCTGGTCGACGAGCTCCTGCATGCCGTAGAAGAGCCGGTTCACCTCATCCTCAAAGAGCCGCTCGTCGCGGAGGACAGCCTCGTAGTACCCCATGGGGTCGACGTAGTCGAAGACGAGGTAGTACGCTATGTAGCCGAGCCCCACGTAGAAGAACCCCTGGCCATGAACAGGTGCAACAGCCTCACTAGCCTCCCTGAGCCAGTCCTCACGGACAAGCCTAGACGAGCCACCGCGGCCGCCACGAGGCGCCAGGACAGGGCACCCCCTCCACGGCGGAGCCAGGGAAGCCCCGCGCTACACCTAATAACCCGGAGCCACGCAGCCCAGACAAGACCCATGGAGAACCCCCTGGGGGCCCGGGGGCAGCTGAGAGGCCCGGCCCGCCTCCCTGGATGGGCCCGTAGCTCAGCCCGGTCAGAGCGCCCGGCTGATAACCGGGAGGTCGGGGGTTCGAATCCCCCCGGGCCCACCACGCCGCCGCACAGAGACCCTACTTCTCCACGTGGCCTCCGCCTAGCTCCTCGAGGATGCGTTTAATGATGTCATCTGTGACTCGGAAGCCGTGCCTCCTCAGGTCCTCGAGGGCGTTGACGAGTTCGTCGAGGCTGAGCAGGCCAGCGTCATAGGCCATGCGGAGCAGGCGGAGGGTGCCCATCAGGGGGAGCCCCATCGCCCTAGCCTTGAGCCTAGCCACGCGGTCGTCGAGGACGACTACACAACCCTGCTCCAGGGCCAGCGTAATGGCCTCCGCCTCGCCCAGGCCGAGGGGGTCGTGGAGGGCCTCGACAAGCCACCTATCCTTTGGCGCCAGCAGCTCCACCCTGCCGGACTCGACCAGGCCCCTTAGCTCCCGGGAGCCCGGCCTACCGGCCCCACGGACAACGGCCTCCTCGTACACGGCCCTGGGCACGACGACCCGGTCAAAGAGCCGGGCCACCTTCTCCAGGAGCCCGACCGAGGATAGCGCTATCACAGCGCTCGAGTCGAGCACCACGCAGGGTGGGGGCCTGCTAGTCAAGCCCTAGCTCCTCGCGGAGCTCCTCGTCGCTGTAGGGGTAGGCCGTTATGCCCCTCTTGCGGAGCTCTGCGAGGAAGTCGTGGAGGCTGAGGCCGGCGAGCTCTGCGGCGCGCTCAACGCTGACGACGCCGCGCAGGAACAAGTCAATGGCGTAGGCGAGCTGGACCTCCTCCTCGACCCTCCCGGCGTAGTGGGAGGGGGCACGGACGCGGACAACGACCTCGCGGACGGACAACGGCAACGCCACCCCCACTGGTCCCCGTAGATGGGGCGTGCATGTGGCCGTGCCCTGGCTCCTCTTTCTCCCCTCGGCCGGCGTAAGGGTTTATGCTTCCCGGGGCCCTGGGTGGGCCACTGGTGGGTTCTCGTCTACTGCTTTAGCGGCTCTACGTCTCCTGTACCAGGGGGAGGGGTGCTGAGACCGTGCCCGCCGAGGGGGGCTCGCTGCGGTGGGCCCGCGTGACGATACTCAATGATAACTCCGCGGTGTTCATTGACGGGCTTCTCAGCGAGTACGGGTTCTCGGCGGCGGTCGAGGCGGAGACCGGTGATGGTGACCGGTTCCTGGTGCTCTACGACACGGGGCAGACGGGTAGAACAGTTCTCCACAACATGGATGTCCTCGGCTACAGGCCCGGCGACTTCGACTACCTCGTGCTCAGCCACCGCCACGTCGACCACACGGGCGGTGTGAAGGCTTTCCTCGAGGCAAGGGGCAAGCCGATACCCGTCATCGCCCACCCCGGGCTCTTCGAGCCCAGCTACGCCGTGGTCAGGGGCGTGTTGATGGAGATAGGGTTCCCGCTCTCCCCGGAGAGGCTCTCCGCGCTCGGAGGGAGGCTCGTCGCCACGAGGAGGCCTCTGCAGCTCTTCCCCGGCGCGGTGTTCAGCGGCGAGGTGCCGAGCCGCTGGGGGCCTAGGCACACCAAGCTCGTCTACCGCGGCGGCCCCGAGGGCCTCGAGGAGGACCCGATGCTGGATGACGCGTTCCTCGCCCTCCGGGTCGGCGACCGGGTCTACGCCCTCACGGGCTGCGGGCACGCAGGCGTCGAGAACATCGTGGAGTACGCCCTCGAGGTGACCGGGGCGGGGAAGCTTGGCGGCGTTGTGGGCGGGCTCCACCTCCTAGGCGCGCCCAGGGAGCGGCTACTGGAGGCAGCTGAGTACCTGGCCTCCAAGAATCCGGGTCTGGTCGCGGCGATGCACTGCAGCGGGCCCTTCATCCAGCCCATCCTAGCAGAGAAGCTGCGCGACGCCTACCG
>JALUFI010000201.1 GCA_027043685.1 Pyrodictiaceae archaeon | reverse complement strand
ACGGAGCAGAGGCTGAGGCCGGGCAGGTACCGGCTCGCGGACCTCGAGGCCCGCGTCTGGAGCCCGGTGCAGCTCCTCACCCAGGCAGAGGTGGTGAGGATGATGAAGGAGCGGGGGATAGGGAGGCCAAGCACCTACGCGAAGATAATAGAGACGCTGCTGCGCCGCGGCTACGTGGTCTCAGCGGGCAGGGCCGGCTTCCTGGTCGCAACCAAGAGGGGCATAGGGGTCTACGACTTCCTCATGCAGAGGTTCGGCGAGCTAGTATCAGAGAATGTAACCAGGAAGCTCCAGGAAGTCATGGACAACATCGAGAAGGGCCTCGTCTACTACGAGGACGTGCTCGACGACATACTGGAGAGGCTCTGGCACGCCCTCCACGACGAGCGCAGCGGCCTGACCAGAGAGGAGGCAGACAAGCTCCTCCCCGTGGAGCCTCCCTCCCACTGGAGCCGAGAGCCCAGCGCGACCCCTTAATACGAGCCCAATCATGTACACCGTTTCTCCGTGTAGGACCGCGGCCGCCCCCAAGGGGGGCTGGGGGCGGCGCCGCCCTGGCCTCCGGCGGCGAAGGGGCCGCTGGATCCCTGGAGCTGCTGGCGCTTAACGCGTGGGATGGGAGGGTGGCACTGTGCCCATAACGGTGGCGCTTGTCCATATGAGGCTTAAGCCTCTGGCTAGGAAGACGAACCTTGAGAGGGCGAGGAAGCTCGTCAAGGAGGCCGCCATGAAGGGCGCCAGGGTGGTTGTCCTCCCGGCGTTCGTTAACATTGGGCCCTTCTTCCTCCACTACCCCCGGCAGAGGAACCGCGCGATAACCAGGAACCAGGCTGAGAGGATACCGGGGAGCACCTACGAGTACCTCTCCATGGTCGCGCTGGAGAACGGCGTCTACATCATAGCGGGCCCGATAATCGAGAGGGCTGGGCCGAAGATATTCCTCACCACGATGGTCATCGGGCCCAATGGCTCCCTGCTGGCGAAGTACAGGAAGATGGCCACTAACGGGCTCGACGAGGAGCTGGGGGTGAGCCCCGGCCGCCAGGTGGTGGTTGTCGACGAGATTGGGAGGAGCATGGGTGTAATGGCTGAGGACGATATCTATTACCCGGAGATCGCGAGGAGCCTGCTCCTGGAGGGCGCCACGGTGTTCGTGACGAGTCTCCGGCCTGGCGAGGATGTTAACAGGGTTAAGCTGGCGCTCATGGCGCGCAGCATGGAGAACATGGTGCCTGTTCTAGCGGTGGGCTCTGTCTTCGAGACCGTTGACAACATGTTTGATATGCCTACCCTGGTGGTGGATCCTAAGCAGGGCGTTGTGGAGGAGATATCGGGGCCGAAGGACACGTTCTTCCTCGTCGAGGTTGGGGAGAACCCGCCGCACGTGAGGGAGATAATAGAGACCAGCATGAAGGTGAAGGCGCTGTCCCACATCTACTGCAAGATAGCGAAGGAGAGCCTCGTGGAGAACCTCGTTGGGCGTTTCAAGCAGGCGATGGAGGCGCAGGGCGCGGCTGGCGGGGACTCCGGCGGCGCCGCCTAGCCCCGCGCCCAGAGCCAGTGGACGAGCCTCCCCCTCACCCGGTGGACTCCTCCCCCGCCCGCTATTGAGAGGCGCAGCCTTGGGCAGAGCCTGGGCTCCACGGCGAGGCCTGCCGCCGCGTCGAAGCCGAGGGCGTTGACGGCCTCTGGGTGTATGCTTGCAGTCGCGCCTACGAGGGCCGTCTTGGCCCCGGCCTCTCTTGCCTCGCTGAGCAGCCTGTACGCGGTACCGGGGTCTAGGAGGCTGCTGCCGGAGAAGACCACTAGGTCCGCCTCCCTTATCGCCTCGCGGAGCCTCGGGGCCTCGCTCCGGGGGTCTATTCCCTCGTGGCCCCGCTTCCTCGCCATTGCTCGTAGCTCCTCGTCGTAGTCCGCTGCCGCTACCCTGGCGCCCAGCTCCTCCAGCTCGGCTGCGAGGCCCGGCATGTAGCCCAGCATCACTACCCGTGGCTCCTCGGCGGGGGCGATGAGTCTCTCGAGGAGGGGCTTTGCGGTTGAGCGGCCGGGGCCGAGTATTGCTATGTCGCCGGGGAGTGGGGCCGTGGTGAGTATCCACGCCGTGGTCGCCGCCGAGGCGGCTGCCAGCGCGAAGCCCGATGCGAGCGGGTTCCCTGTGCGCTGGGCGAGCCTCGCGAGGCTCCTGGGGGTTGCGTGGGCTAGGCTGCTGGGCTCGAGGGGGCTCCACCTCAGCCAGGTGGGGGTAAGGGCGGCCGCGCACCAGGAGTGGTCCAGCTCAACGTATATCCTGCGGAGGGAGGCGAAGCCCTCGGCGGGTAGGCTAGCCCAGCGCCTCAGCGGGCCCTCCAGCGCCCTCCGGAGCGCCTCGTAGAGCCAGGTCCAGGGCCCCCGCCTCTCCTCCCTCCGGGGCACGGAGCCACACCACCCTCTGCGGGTACGGTATCTCTATCCCCGCCTCGTCCAGGGCCTTCTTCATCGCCTCCAGTAGGCGGCGCTGGGCCTCAAGCCAGCGCCACGAGGGGACCCAGACCTCTACCCTCAGCACCACGGCGCTGTCGCCCAGCTCGTCCACGTATATCCTGGGCGGTGGCTCGTCCAGCACGTAGGGGTCCCGGTCGAGCACCCTGGTTATCGCCTCCCGGGCCGCAGCCGGGTCCGCGTCGTAGCTTATCCCTATGAGGAAGTCGAGGCGCCTAGCCACGCTCCTCTGGAGGTTGACCATCCTGGCCCGGAACACCTCCTCGTTGGGCATGCGTAGGACGCGGCCGTCTATGGTCTCTATCCTGGTGGAGAACATCGTTATCTCGACGACCCTGCCTATGACGCCGTAGTCGGGGAGCACTGTGCAGGCAG
>JALUFI010000200.1 GCA_027043685.1 Pyrodictiaceae archaeon | reverse complement strand
TCTCCACATACACCCTGCCAGGCAACACCACCCACCCCAGAGCCGGCAGCCGCCCCCAGACCCTCACCCTAACAGCCACGGGCTGGGACAGAGGCACCGGAGCCAACGGGTATCCGGCAATTAACTCCCCGCCCATGCACAGGGGCCCCGGGGAGCCCTCGGTGCCGGGCAGGAAGACAGCGCCTGCAGCCGCGGCGGCCGCCGCGGCGATAGTCGTGGCAGCGGCGGCGCTCCTCCTCGCATCCATGCACAGCGGGGGCGGCGGCGCAGGCGTGCACCAGCCCAGCCCCCTGCTGGGGCCGGTGGAGCCCCTCATCCAGGGCGCCAAGCAGTCGATAACCGTCGTGAGCCCGGCCTTCAGCAACGGCAGCCTCATCCCCCGCCGCTACACCTGCGACGGCGAGGACGTCTCCCCGCCCCTCCAGTGGAGCAGCGTGCCGCCCAACACTAGGAGCATCCTGGTCCTCGTCTACGACCCCGACGCGCCCAACGGGTTCTTCATCCACTGGCTGCTCTACGACACCCCCGCCTCGCTGCACGCGGTGCCGGAGGCCGTGCCCCCGGAGCCGAGGACGAGGTACGGCCTCCAAGCAGTCAACGACTTCCACCGGGTCGGCTACGGGGGCCCCTGCCCCCCGCCCGGCGAGACCCACCACTACGTCTTCCTCGTAGCAGCGCTAGACACGGTGCCCGACGCGCCGCCCGGCGCCCCGGCGAGGGAGGTGCTCGCCGAGGCCAGGGGCCACGTCCTCGCCTACGGCTACACCGTGGGCCTCTACCGCCGGGGGGCCGGCTAGCCCCGCTCCCTGACCCTCTCCAGGTGGGGCCGCACCGCCTCCCACAGCCCCTCCTCATCCATTATGCCCACGAAGCCGTCAACCGGCTCACCGTCCACGAATATCAGAGTGGTCGGCGTGGCGGCGACCCCGTACTCGAACGCGGGCTCCGGCGCGTAGTAGGCGTCCAGCTCCACCCACTTCACGCCCTCCCTGTGCTCGTCCGCAACCATGTAGAAGATGGGCTTGTAGAGCGCGCAGGCGCTGCACGTCGGCGTGGTGACAACCACGACGACGAGCCGGTGGCTCTTCAGTATCTCGCGGAACCTCTCCGCGTCGGTCACGTACTCGACCACGCCCTCCTCCCGGGCCCTGCGGATGAACTCGCTAGCCTCCTCGAGGAACCCGTACTCCTCCAGGAACTCCTCCGTCGACATCTCCTCCTCCGCGGCCACAGCCCAGCACACCAGATGCATACCGGGCTCAGCCCGGCGGGGGTTTACTGGGGTGGCGCCGCCGCCTCCTAGCCGTGTAGCGCACGAGGCAGAGACTCGTCTTAAACTCGTGTTTAACCTCCTCAAGGCAGCCGAAACGTTAAGGTTGCAACGCTAAAGCATCCGCTAAGGCGAACCCGCACGGTTTATCGGAGACAAACAGGTGGCTTGAGGGAGACCAGCCATGAACATGAGGGCGCTAGCCCTCTCCCTGGCGGTAGTCGCGCTGCTCCTAGTCTCCATGTCCGCGGCCGCCGCCTACGCCGAGGAGAAGTACTACCATGGCCCAGAGTTCAAGACGGGCGACGCGGCGGTCCAGCAGCTACAGCAGCTACTCAAGAGCGGCAAGGTCAGCCCGCAGACCCAGGCATGTATAAGCTGCCACATCAAGGTGACCCCCGACATAGTCTACGAGTGGGCCAACAGCGCCCACGCGCACCACCTAGCACCCGAGGCCGCTGACCTCTACAAGGCCATAGGCGCCACCCAGTGGATCGACAAGATAAGCCCCAAGTTCAAGAACTACAAGTACGTAGTCGGCTGCTACGAGTGCCACGGCATGTTCGCCGACAAGAACCGCGTCGACGTAGTCAACCACTTCGGCTACAACATAGTAACCATAGTCACCAGGAAGGACTGTGGCCAGTGCCACCCCAAGGAGAACGCCGAGATAAGCTGGACCTGGCACGCAACCGGCACCCTCCACAGCCCCGTACTGCCCTGGTACAAGGGCATACTAGCGGCCGCCAAGAAGCTGGGCGCCAACCCCTTCGGAGACGCTAAGGCCAAGCAGCTGTACGAGGAGTACTTCCCGCCCTACCTAACCAAGACCCGCGACAAGGACCCGGTGTACTGGAACTTCTACGAGAAGTACGCCAAGGCCGTCTTCGACTACTTCAACGGCAAGGCAACCCCCGAGGACATGAAGATAATCAACTTCGTGAAGAAGGCCACCGGCATGATAACCCCCTACGACTATGACTGGAAGACCTGGATAAGCCCGCTATGGCCCGCCAGCGGCACCCTGAACACCACCGTGGTTGCCAAGGACGGCTACAAGATAGCCGTAACCGCCTTCGGCCAGAAGACCGCCGTGATAAGCAACCCGATGAGCCACCCGTGGTTCAGGAACGCCTACGTCTACCACGCATGCCTCGAGTGCCACGGCACCGTGGTAATACCCTACAAGGTTGAGACCGTCAACATCGACGGCTTCCCCGTCACCAGGATGCACTACTGGGGCTGGCCCAGCAACGGCGCGGCCCGCGTCGACCCCGACGGCAGCATAGGCACCTGTACCGCGTGCCACGACAGGCACCTATTCAGCCTCAAGCAGGCAAGGAAGCCGTGGACCTGCGGCCGCTGCCACCTAGGCTACGACCACCCGCACATAGAGATCTACGAGGAGAGCGCCCACGGCAACATAGAGAACGCCTACGGCGAGCACTGGAACTGGGAGAGGCTGCCGTGGCGCGTAGGCGTTGACTTCAACGCGCCCACCTGCGCCACCTGCCACATGAGCACCATAAGCAGGGTCGGTCCCGACGGCAAGGAGGTAATAGTCGTCAAGGGCACTCACGACCTAGAGGCGAGGCTGGTATGGAACGAGATGCACTTCTTCGCCACCCCGAAGCCGATAATACCCGACAAGGTGCAGGAGGCCCTATTCCTGCACTACAACGTGCTTAAGGGCGACATGGCTGCTGTATACAAGGCCCACGAGGAGCTGGTGAAGGAGAACGCTCCGATAAAGTGGCCGGTGTTCATGGGCATAGAGGTAAGTGAGGGCTACAAGCCTGGCCAGTTCGGCTTCCCGAGGATGCTCAACATAAAGTTCACCGGCACCCTGGCGAAGCACCGCGAGGAGATGATCAAGGTCTGTACCCTCTGCCACAGCCACCAGTGGGCCGAGAACTACTTCAGGACTGCTGACCAGAACATGATAGACTACGACATAGTGGCGCACTACGCCCACAGCCTGCTGGTGCTGGCGTGGAAGCTCGGCATACAGGACCCGCACAACAAGCTCGACGAGTACATGGAGTTCCAGTGGTACTACATCTGGCACCACCAGGGCCGCCGCTGGAGGAACGGCGCCTTCATGATGGGCCCCGACTACGCCCACTGGTTCGGCATCGTTGACACCATGGACGCCCTGATGAAGATGACCGAGTACTTCGACACCGCGCTGAAGATAAAGATGCTTGAGGCGGAGCTGCAGGCGCTGAAGAAGCAGGCCGGCGGCGCTCCCTACCAGCCCGGCGTGGCGGCGCAGATAGCGCAGCTACAGCAGGAGATAGCGCAGCTACAGGCGCAGCTGCAGGCCCTGCAGGCGCAGCTACCCGAGCTGGCCAAGAAGGTTGACGAGATGGCCATGGAGCTAAACATGAAGCTAACCCAGACCAGCCAGGACCTGCAGGCCACCAAGGAGAGCGTGCAGGAGCTGATGAAGCAGCTGGAGCAGCTGGCCAAGCGGCTGCCGGCTGGGCCGCAGAAGCGGCAGATACAGAAGCTGCTGGCTGACATAGAGAAGACGATGCAGCAGCTACAGCAGCTCAACAGCAAGGTAAGCACCGCCGCCAAGGCAGCCGAGGAGGCCAAGACCGAGGCCGCTAAGGCCAGCAACGCCGCCACCATGGCCAGCGAGAAGGCAACCGAGGCCGTCAACAAGATAGAGGAGCTGAACACCAACGTCAGCAGGATGGGCGAGGCGCTGTTCGTCATAGGCGTGATAGCGATAGGCCTGGCGCTGATAGCCGCCGTACTAGCGGCGACCAGGAAGCAGTAACGCCGCCCCACGCGGCGGCCGCGGAGCCCACCCCCAGCGTTTTTACCCACAGCGTGGTGCTCCCGGGGGCCCAAATGAGGGCCCCACAACCTCCCCTCTGCTCCCAGCGTTCTCTGCACGCAAGGATTCCTCTCAGCTACCAGGGGATGCATGGCTTTGCGCGCCGTGATTGCGGCCGCGGTTCTCCTTCTCTACGCCTCAGCGCTTGCAGCCGCCCAGCCCGTTGCTGCCTCGGAGCCGTTGCTGCGGCTGAGGGTCTCACTGAAGCCCCTCGGCGGCGACAAGTGGGCGGCCAGCGTCGGCCTCGAGGCCCCGGGGTTCTCGGCTAGCTGCAGCGGCGTGGTGGAGGCGAACCCCTACTACCGTGAGACCCGTGCCGTGTCCAGCAGGCTCCTCGTCCTCCCCCTCTACTACATAGTTGACAGCGTGTGTCCCCGTGGCTCCTCCTTCCTCTCGGCGCTCGCCGCCAGGCCTCCCCGCGGCGCCGCGGTTCTCGAGGTCCAGGCGCCCCGTGGCTACCTCGTCGCCACGCCCCTGGGCTGGGGCCCGGGGGGCGTTGCCGGCAGGGTCTCCCTGGCCGTGTTCCTCCGCTACGTGGTGTACGACGGCGTCGTCGTCGCTGATACGAGGAGCTACCGCGGCATCGTGGTGGGTGGCTTGCTTGTCGTTGAGCCGCGTAGTCGTGTCCCGGGCGTGGAGCCCCGTCTCCTGGCCTCCGCGGTCTCCTGCGTCTCCTCCGCGTTGACGAGGTGGCTCGGCCCGAGCCCCGCGGCGCCCAGGGTATTCGTGGCCGCGGCCCCCGGGGAGCATGGCCTGGTGCTGCCCGGCACGGGGTACAGCCTGGGCGCGGTGGTCTACGTGAAGCCGAGCCCCGGGTCCCCGGCCTCGATGGTGCACCTCGTCTCCCACGAGGCTGTCCACGGATGGATCGGGAAGGGGCCCCTCCGCGGCGGGGAGGGCCTCGTGGAGGGCGCCGCGGAGCTGCTCAGCCTCCTAGCCCTCAGGGGGTGCAGCCCGCGGCTCTACAACCTCTCCCTAGGCTACGAGGAGGAGGCCTCCACCCTGAACCCGTACCGCACCTGGCTCATCCTCCACGCCGCACTGAGAGCGGCGGGTCTGCGGGCCTGCGGCAGCGACATCTACCTCGAGGCGCTCCACGAGATGTACCGCCGCAGCGTCGACGACGCCTCCTGGAGCCCGGGGCTCCCCGAGCTCTACGCCGAGGCGGCGGCCATCGCAGAGAACCGGGGCTGCCTGGAGGCGCTCGAGAAGGCGCTGGGGGAGGAGATGCTCCATGCGGCCAAGACGCCGCTCCCCAGGCTCCTAGAGCCATCGGTACACGTGGACGAGGCCACCGCGCCCAGCGCCCCCGCCGGCAACAACACGGCAGCAACGGAGACGGGGGGACCGGTAGCCACCGGTGCGGCCGCCAATGGCTCGCCGGCCGCGCCAGAGGCTGCAGCCACGGCTGCTCCTCAGCCGGGCAGCGCCCCCTCCAGCTCCCCGTCCCCGCCGCCGGGCCCCGCAGCTGAGCCGTTCCCCGCGCCCAGGGGTGCTTCGACGGGCGCCGCCGCTGCGGCCGCTGCCGGGCTCACAGCTGCCCTACTGTTTCTACTGATTAGTCGTGTTGTTCACCGCGGACATGAGTCTGTTTAACTGTATACGAAATAAACGAGTTAGAGCATTCCGCGAAAGTGTTATCTCTACCGGGGTTTAGGGGAAACCCTACGCTACCCCAGGGGAGGAGGCCCCCGACTGTGGGCCCCTGGAGCCCGGGAGGCCCTCGGGGACCCCCCTGGCTGATGTGATGCTTACGCGTAGCTATGGGGTGTAGCTGGGTTGAGTACTCAGCCCGGGGTTGTGTTCTGCTTCCACGAGGTGCCTGGGTGCCCGCTTCTCGCGATGCTGCGCCGCGCGGCGGAGGCCTCCGCGCAGGCTGGCGACGGGGATGGGGGCCGCGGCGGCTGCGTGGGGGACGGGGTTCCCCTCGACACCGTCCTCGGAATGGTTAGTGGCGTGGCTGCCCGCGTCCTCCGGGTGCAGAGGTTCCCGGAGGAGGGCTTCACCGAGGCCTGGATAAGGGTCAGCGGCTCGAACGGCGCCGTGGAGGCATTCGAGGCCGCTATGAGGCAGGAGGATGGCGTGGCCTTCCAGAGGGTGTTCAGCAACAAGTTCAGCACGATATACCGCGTAGTGATAAGCATGGATCGCTGCCCCTGCGAGAAGAGCAGCGGGAACGGGGCGCGGGGCCCCGGCTGCCCCCTGCTCTACGGCGTACCCGGCGCCATGAACAAGGCAACCGTGGTTACCCCGAGGGGGTTCCTCTGCGAGTTCATAGTGGCGAAGACGAGGGCTGTGCAGGAGCTGAGGCGCAGGGGCTGCAGGATACTCGTGAGCCACGAGGTAAGCGGCTACGATTACATGCTCACCGAGAAGCAGGAGCTCGCGGTCATCTACGCCTACCTCATGGGCTACTACCAGTTCCCGCGTAAGGCGAGCCTCAAGGAGCTAGCCACGAAGCTCGGGCTCTCGGTGTCGACGCTGGCGGAGCTGCTCCGCAAGGCGGAGGCAAAGATAATAGAGGCGTATATACGTCACGAGCTCCCCCACTACCTCGTCGGGGTAATCATGAGTCCTCACACGTACCGTGGGCTCCTCGAGAAGCGGTTCAACAAGCGCCGCGAGGAGGAGGCGAAGCCGATACCCGCGCCAGCCTAGCCCCTCTCTTCTACCCGCATGGGGTTCCTCGCTCCTCGCCTTTGTCTCCGTTCCTGCCTCCCCCTGTTTATCCCCGGGCCCTGGCGGGGCAGCGCCCACGTGCCCGTCATTCTTTTCCTTCGGGCTTTGGGCTCCGAAACCGTGTGGCCTGCCACTAAAATAACGCGTTCTACATGATTCATTCATTGGCGAAGGTGCCCCTAGGAAGAGCTGGGGGTACGAGCCATGGCTGACGAGACACGACGCGACATTCTCAAAGCCATCGGCCTTGGCGCCGCCCTCGCCATAGTGGGCGGCGCGGCCGCCTACTACGGCACCGGCGGCAAGCAGCCCATAGTCAAGACCACGACCACGACAATCAAGAAGCTCATAACCGAGACCATAGAGAAGACTGTAACCCAGGGCGCGACCCAGACACAGACCCAGGCGAAGCCCAAGCCCAAGCTCGCAACCGTCCCCATAGGGCCCTGCAGGTTCTGCGGCACCGGCTGCGGCGTCCAGGCCCAGGTGATAGTGGGCGAGGACGGCCTCGCCCAGGAGATGCTCGCGCTCACCGGTATACCCATCTACCCGGTTAACTTCGGCGCCCTCTGTACCAAGGCCTTCTACATACACAAGGCCATAGGCCATGGCGGCAACAAGCCGGCGATGAAGGAGAGGCTCAAGAAGCCCCTAGTCATCAAGGACTGGATTATACCGGGCAAGAACAGGCCGCCGATAACCCCCGAGGAGATACCGCTGGCGCCCAGGGTCCGCTTCAAGAAGGTCAGCAAGAACTACAAGGCAGAGCTAACCACGGTGGAGCACATAAAGAAGAACTACGTAGAGGTAGACTGGGACACAGCGGTCAAGTTCTTCACAGCGATGTTCATCTACGCGCTGAAGAAGTACGGGCCCCACAGCTTCGCCTACTACGGCAGCGGCCAGCTGGGCACCGAGGAGAGCTACGTAATCAACAAGCTCACCAAGGGCGGCATCCACACCAACAACCTGGACGGCAACCCGCGTATGTGTATGGTCAGCGCGGTAGGCGGCTTCATAACCAGCTACGGCGCCGACGAGCCCGAGGTGAGCTACGACCACATAGACGTGCCGCTCGAGATAGCGCTCCAGAAGGGCGTCAAGGAGGCCAGGAAGCACCGCGGCACCGGCACCCACGCCACGACCTTCCTCCTCATAGGCACCAACACCGCCGAGGCGCACCCAATACTATTCGGCCGCATAGCCGCGGTCAAGGAGTCCAACCCCAACGTCAAGATAATCCTGGCGGACCCGCGTAAGACGAGGAGCGGCACGGTCGCCGACCTATGGCTCCCCATACGCTGGAGCATGGACGTTGCCCTGATGCACACGATGGCCTACATACTGGCCTTCGAGCTGGACAAGTGTCGCGTGGTAGACGTTGCCGAGGGCAAGGTGGAGTGCAACTGGAAGTACATTGACCTCAAGTGGCTGAAGCGTCACGCCGACTTCGCTATCCCCGTCCAGACCGCGAAGACCTGGGCACTCAAGGACTACAACACCAAGTACAACAAGCTCCCTGACCCGCTCAACAAGATATGGGACATGGGCACCACCGCGAGCAACAAGGCCAACTACAAGATGTACCCGAGCATAGGCAAGCAGTACAAGAGCGAGGACGAGGTTGAGAAGGACTGGTGGCGCGGCTTCGCCCTCTACCTCAAGTTCCTAGAGCTCTACAAGCCCGAGGTAATGGCTAAGATACTCTTCGGCGACGAGAAGCCACTGATAAACAGGGAGACCGCCAAGAAGCTCATCGCTGCCGGCGAGCTCAGCCCAGACAAGGTCAACATGAGTGGCAGCGACCCCTTCGTCGAGATCGACCCGGTTGAGGCGCTAAGGCTCGCAGTGAAGTGGATGGCGACCGGCCGCCTCCTAGTCTTCTGGACAATGGGCATCAACCAGAAGGTGCAGGGCGTCCACGCGATAAACGGCATAATCAACTTCCTGGCGCTCACCGGCCAGATAGGCATGTGGGGCGCCGGCAGCTTCAGCCTCACCGGCCAGCCCAACGCGTGCGGCGGCATCCGCGACCAGGGCGGCCTGGCCCACGTGCTGCCCTACGGCAGGCTGATAGCAAACGCGGCCGCGAGGAAGGAGGTCGAGGAGATCTGGAAGAGGCTGACCGCCGAGTACCTCAAGGAGCGCGGCTACCCGCCCAGCGTGATACAGAAGGCCGTCAAGGAGGTCTACGTGCACCCGGTGCCGGGGCCGCACGTCATCGAGATGTTCCGCCGCGTCAACGCAGGCCAGCTGAAGGTGGTGTGGATAGCCGAGACCAACCCTGGCCAGAGCCTGCCGAACCTCTACAAGTTCCGCGCCGGCATGGCTAAGCCGCACGACGATGACCCGGCGTTCCCGTTCATAGTTGTGAGCGACATCTACCCCACCAGGACCACTGACCTCGCCGACCTGGTGCTGCCCGCGGCGGCGTGGGGCGAGAAGGAGTTCAAGTACGGCTGCAGCGAGAGGAGGTACAGCATCGCCAGGTACACCATCAAGCCGCCGGGCGAGGCCGTCAGCGACGCCATGATATTCGCGATGCTTGGCACCGAGTGGGAGAAGAGGGGCCTGGTGCCGCTCGGCATAGTGAGCGGCTTCTGGCCGGAGGACGTCGAGAAGGCGGCGAAGAAGGCCGGCAAGACCTGGGTCCAGTACGTGGTGGAGAAGACCATCAACGACAAGAAGTGGCACGAGGAGTTCATGAACAGGCTATGGGACCGCGACATACTCAGCCTAGCCAAGAACACCTACTACGACTTCAGCTACGTGAAGAGGGAGTTCTTCAGGAAGCTCATCACTGGCTTCAGGTGGCCGTGGCCTGAGCAGTACGCAACCAACCCGAGCGTGAAGAAGCGCTACGACTACTTCGAGTCCGCCAGCAGGTACGCCTACCCGTTCGACCCGCTGATGCCGGACCCCGACGTGATAAAGATGATATACGAGAAGGTCAAGAACATGAACGACCCCGAGGAGATAGCCAAGTACATCAAGAGCATCGACGATAACACGCTGCACCCGATACACAAGAAGAAGTGGCTGGGCAAGCTGCCGCACAACCCGGTGCTCATGAAGTGGGTGCTCAGGAACATAGTGGAGGAGATAGACGACGTCGAGTGGAAGCGCGGCAAGAAGATGCCCGACAACTGGTATATAACGTTCTACGCGAAGCCAACCGGCAGGATGACGATATGGGCTAGGCCATGGATACCCGTAAACATGGACCACGAGACAGGCAAGG
>JALUFI010000199.1 GCA_027043685.1 Pyrodictiaceae archaeon | reverse complement strand
CTCTCCACATGCCCATACATCATTGTCGCGCTAACCGGCACACCGAGAGACATAACCGTGTCCATGACCCCGAGCCAGGAGTCAACCCCGCTCTTCCTCGGGGCAAGTATGCGGCGCACCCTGGGGCTCAGAATCTCGGCCCCACCACCAGGCACGCTGTCGAGGCCCGCGCCGCGCAGCCTCTCCACGAGCTCGCGTACACTCATCCTCTCCCGCCGCGACAGCCACTCAAGCTCAACCACGCTCAGCCCATGGATAGCCACCTCTCCCCGCGTGGCCTCCTTGATGCCTCGGAACGCCTCCTCATAGTACTCAAGCGGTATACTCGGATCGACCCCGCCCTGGAAGAGGACCTGCCGTATACGGTACCTCTCCCAGAGCCCACGTACCCGGCCAACAACCTCGCGGACACCGAGCCTGTAGGCATCGGGGGCCCCAGGGCGCCTATAGAAGCTGCAGAACCTGCACCCCACGACACAGACATTGGTATAGTTCATAACCGTGTTCACAATGTAGCCGACCCGGCGCCCCGTGAGGAGATCCGTAACCCTCCTAGCAGCCGCGCCGAGAGCCCAGAGAGGAAGCCTCAAAGCCTCATACACGTCACGAACACGCGCCTCGCCACGAAGAAGCCGGTGCAGGCGATCACCAGCACCAAGCTCATCCCACGCCACGTAGACCCAGCGCGGCAGCCTCTCCTCCAGGCCATCAACAACCCTGCTCCAGCTCCCAGGCCCCATCCACGCCAGCCCAGAATAGCGACGAGGAATGACCCAGGGGCCGCGATAAGCGGAGCGCCGCACAAGCAGAGCAAACCAACATTAACACGCCACATAGCAAACAGAATCCATAGATTCAAGAAGCTGAGCCCCGAGAGGCGCGGCTTCCACGCCTCCGAGGCCTGTTCCCAAAAAGCACAGGGACTTAGCCTCCGGCGCCGACCCCCCGGGACCAGGGCCAGGGGCCGCCGAACAGAGCCTACCTCTTCATCGGCCTTATCTCCTCAAGCACTATCTCAAGGTCCTCCTCATCCGCGCGCGGGAGCTTCGCCTTCATGTTGAGCCTCGCGTCCCGGTTGCTCTTCTTGAGTATCCGGAGCACCACTGCGGCTATCAGCATGCCCTCGGGGCTCAGCGGGAACTCGGTGAAGCCCTTCTGGACGAGTATGCTGTATATCGGCTTGAACATGCTGTCCTTTACGCGGATACGGAATCTGCGAAGGAGGGCGCCGTGCTTCTCCTCCGGAGGAAGCTCCTCGATAATAACCTCCTTCGCTATACCGGTCTCCACGAGGCTCCTCCGGATAGCCTCCTTAATGTTCTCCTCAGTGTACTCAACACCGTCGCCCGTCAGTTTGTCAACTATCTCTGAGAGCAGGTCACCGACCTCTTTGAGAAGCATCTGCGTCATTCCGCCGAAGCTCCTGCCCAGCGTCTTGCCGATAACCACCTGGTAGCCAAGCAGGATAGCGTTTACAGCCATTATTACGTTCTCCGTCTTACGCCACCCCGTGTCCATATCTTTCACGCCGCTTATTATACTGTTCACCTCTGCCACCCTACTCATAAATCACTTCCCCCACTCCCGGGTCCGGGGATAGATATCCGGTTCCCTGCTTCCTTCGTTTCCCTACGCCTCTTAACCTTATTCATACACGAGTTATTGAAAAAAGTACCTATCTAACCCACATCCGTTGCACGGTAACCAAGGGCGAGTTGTAGACAAAGATGCGTTATGAGCGTTATGTTTCACCCCGCTTTTAGTGGTTAATTAACAATTATCAATATTATAAATCAAGGGCTCTTATCCAGGGCACTGCATATACGCGGCAACGCCCTGGTGCTAGACCCGGGTGCCGGGGTGCCCGAGCGGCCTAAGGGGCCGGCCTTGAGAGCCGGTGGGGGTGTCCCCGCGCGGGTTCAAATCCCGCCCCCGGCGCCACCGCCCTCCTTCCACAGCGACCCATCCACAATCCTTGGGCACTACTCTCTCAGCTCCACACCTTGTGCTGGGATATGGTGAAGTTTGCTAGGAAGCCCGCCGCTATCCCCGCGGCGGCTGCGAGGACGAGGGGCGTGCCCAGCGCTGCCAGTGCGAGGCTTGTGGCTAGGTAGGCTGTGAAGCCGGCGGCGCTAGCCGCGTGGTAGCGGAGCCAGTAGGCTAGGGCGCCCCGTAGCCCGGGTACGCGGCGGCGGCCCCGGAAGGTCCACTTGTCGTGCAGGAGGTAGTTCCAGGTTAGCCCGGCCTCCCAGCCGGCCGCGAGCACGAGCGCCGATGGGAGCCCAGTGGAGGCGAGCAGCTTCACCGCCGCGAGGTTGACCACCGCCCCCGTCGCGCCCACGAGGGCGAACTTGACTACGCGGTACTCGCTGAGCCGGAGAAGGTCGAGCACGTAGTCGAGCATGGCCCTGGGGCCGAGCTTGCTCCTGCCCGCGTGGCGGCTCCGGAACACGTAGCCGTGCTCCGCGACCCGTGCCTCCGGCGCCTTGACGAGCAGCTCTAGGAGGACCTTCCAGCTCCTGCCCTCGAGGCTCACCCTCTCGGCTAGGCCTCGGCGGACCAGCCAGAACCCGCTCATGGGGTCGCTGGTCTTCTTCGCCTCGGGGAGCAGGAGGTGAGCCAGGAGACCCGCCGCCCTGGAGACGAGGAGCCTCGTCCTGCTCCAGCCCTCGACGCCGCCGCCACGCGAATACCTGGTAGCAACCACGATGTCGGCGCCCGTCTCCTCGGCTACACGGACCAGGCGGGGCACCTCCTCCGGCGGATGCTGGAGATCAGCATCCATTACAACGATGTAGTCCCCGCGGGAGGCACGGAGGCCCTCCACTATAGCGCTGCCTAGGCCGCGACGCCCCACGCG
>JALUFI010000198.1 GCA_027043685.1 Pyrodictiaceae archaeon | reverse complement strand
TTTCTCCTCCCCGGGCTCCCCCGGGGCTACTGGAGGAACTCGTCCCAGAGGCTGTCGGCGCTCGCCTCCTGGGCGCCCGCGAGGACTCCGTCGAGGAGGGCGCGTATCGCGACCGCGGCCGCGTGGCTGCATGGGCGGCGGGCGCCGCAGCTGCACTCGAAGCGCCGGTCGGCCAGGCTTATTGTGACCTCGTAGCTCCTCCCGTTCACGTTTACCTCCCCGTTTATGCTCGCGGTGGAGCTGCTGTAGGCTGCCCAGGCGCTGCCCCTCACTAGGAGCCGGAGGCCCTGCTCCACCGCCTCCGTGGCGAACTCTAGCCCGGTTATGGCCTCGAGGGCCTCTGCTAGGCTGCGGGGCTTCTCGCCGAGGAGCCGGGCGGCGGCCTCCAGGGCCTCGCGCCTCATGTCCTCTACTAGGCGGGCGTCCTCCCTCGTAGAGGCCCAGGCGTCCACGAGGCTTATGTCCCCGCCTCCGTAGTCGAGCACCCTGTCCCTTAGCCGGAGCATTAGGGGCCGGGGCGCCAGGGGGCCGACGACGACGGCCTCGCCGGTGTTGAGGCCGGGGAGGTTGTCGAGGAGGTCCTGGCTGACCTGCTCGCTCGAGTCGCGGACCGCCTCCTGGTCCCTGGGGTTCACTATCCTTAGTATCACCTGGCCCTGGAGCTGGCTGAGCACGTCCGGGTCTATCCTGGAGGGCCTCTGGGTTATCGCCACGAGGTAGGCGCCGAACTTCCTGCCCTCGCTGGCTATCGTCGCCGCTATGTCGCGGCTCCTGGTCTGCCTCTTCTGGGGCGGCGGCATGAACCGGTGGGCCTCCTCGACGAAGACCACGACGGGGTAGGGGTAGGACTCGCCTCCGAGGCCGCGGGCGTGGCGGAGCCTCGCCTCGAAGACGCGTTTGAGTATGTTGTGGGCTATGTGGTCCTGCACCTCGGCCCGGAGACCCGCCAGGTTGACGACGGTGACCGTGCCGGGCTCGAGGAGCACGTCTATCGGCACCGTCCTGGTGCCGTAGACGCCTATGCGGCGCAGCTCCTCCAGGTACCTCAGGGCGTCGTAGCCGGGGCCGCTGTCCTTGCCCAGGGAGAGCCAGAGCCTGCGGACCCCGCGGGCCAGGCCCTCGTCTATGGCCGCGACGGCGTCCAGCTTCGCCACGGCCTTGAGAGCCTTCTCCACGTCCTCGCTGGCCGCGAGCCTGCGGAGCCTCTGGTTAAGCGCCGAGACGAAGCGGTCTAGGCCTCCTCCCTGGAGACGGGCCTGCTCAGCCGCGTCTATCGCTGCCTGGAGGACACGGATTATGCCGCGGAGCCCCCTCCACTTCGCCTCCCCGGTTGCCTCTGCCAGCCAGTTGGCCACCTTCTTGGCGCCGTAGATGGCGCTCCTTATCCTGGTCGCCTTGGAGGGTACGCCTGCTATAGAGGCCAGCTCCTCGGCACTCATCTCGGCGACGCTCACCCGGTACTGTATGTCCCCCTCCTGGTCCCTCCGAACCTTGAGGACGCGGACAGCGTTGGCGTAATCCGGTCCCAGCTTGTGAGCGCTCCTCTTCATGGCGGTGTACTCTCCGTGGGGGTCCAGCACGACTATCGTTGCGCCCTTCTTGAGCAGCTCCTCTATGAGGACGACGCTCGCCCAGGTCTTCCCCGCACCCGTCGCCGCGATTATGGCTACGTGTCTCTTTATGCCCTCCACGTCCAGGTACGCGGATACCCTTGGGCGGGAGATGAGGCTCCCCACGTGGAGGCGGCGACGCGGCTCCACGCTGTAGAACTCCACGAGCAGCTCATCCGGGGCCAGGTAGACCCAGCTACCCACCGGGGGCGCGCGGCGGGGTAGGTAGATGCGGCCCCTCCACTTGTACCCCAGCACCCGGGCGGCAGCGACCACCGTGTCGCTGCCCCTGGGCAGCGCCATGCTCCTGAGAACCGGCCACGGGTGCTCCGGCGAGACCCCGAGAGCGAGCCTCCTTATGCCGCGTATCTGGGCCAGGACCTTGACGCGGACCGGCTCCTCCTCCCCCGGGGGCGTCTCCAGGGCCTCCACGTACACGTAGTCATAGAGCTGAGGGATGGCGTCTGGGTCGACGCTGAACACGAAGTAGTCGGGCCTAGAGTCGCCGGTAACCATTCCAACCGGCTCGCCGCCCCTGGCGCTGCCGCGGCCACCCAACCCCGCTACACCACCGCCGCCGAGCCCCGCCGCGCCTCTCCCCACGAGGGAGCGAGGAGGGGCCCCTGGGGGAGGGGATACCCACTCATAACCGGCGGGAAGAAGCAAGGTATTACCATATAGCGATGAGTGTTACGCGTCCAAAGCGCCACGCGGGACAGGAGAATGGAGAGGAAAGACCCTCGGTGCGGACCCAGGGCCCCAAGAAGGAAAGGAGGAGTAAAGGGAGCCGCCGCTGACGCTACTGCTGCTTTAGCTCCTCCAGCGCCTTGGCGAGTGCTTCGCGGACCGTGGCGCCGGTGAGTGGTATCACTTTCACGCCTAGGTACTGGAGGGCTGCTGTGGCGTTGGGCCCGGGGTTGGGGCCGACGTAGACCTTGGCGCCGTGGTCGCCGAGGGCCTGGGCTGCCTTGACTCCGGCGCCGCTGCCTGCCCGGTAGCCGGGGTTCTCGATGACCTCTACCTTCTTGACCTCGCCGGTGTCTGTGTCGACCTCGACTATTGTGAAGGTTGGTGCTCTGCCGAAGCGGTCGGCGAGGGTGTCGTCTAGGCCTCCCTTGTTGGTCGCGAACGCTATCCTCACGACGGGCACGGCTGCCTCCGCCTCCAACAAGGGATGTTGCCTCTCAGCCCTGGCGGCGCGCTTTACGCTGTTCGGGGCGGATGAGTATCGGTATGTATGGCTCGGGCTTCCTTGGCTTGTAGCGGCTCCACCAGCTCCTCCAGTCGCTGAGCACCTCCTCTGCGACGTAGTCCGCGAGGCCGTGGAGGGCCTTGGAGGCGGGGGCGTCGGGGTACTCGAGCACCACGGGCCTTGCCTTGGCGACTGCCTTGGCTACGTGCCCGTCGTAGGGTATCCTGGCTGCGACTGGTATGTTGTTGTCCCTGGCGTAGCGCTCGAGCTCCTCGACGTAGCCGGGGTTAAGGTCGTACTTGTTTATGACCAGCATTGAGGCTATGCCGAAGTGCTTGGTGAGCTTGTGTATCCTCCGTAGGTCGCTTAGGCTGGCTGGCGTGGGCTCGGCGACGAGTATCGCTAGCTGCGCGCCGGTGAGGCTCGATATGACCTGGCAGCCTATGCCCGCGGCCGCGTCTATGAGGAGGAGGCCGTCCCTGGTGCCGAGGAGCTTCTTGGCCGCGTTCTTGACCTCTGTGACGAGCTTCCCTGAGTTGGGGCGGCCGGGGACTATCTCGCCGCTCACCAGGGGGAACCCGTACCTGGTCCTTTCGGCTATGCGGAGGGTACCGCTGCGTACCTGGAACCTGTACCTAATCGCCTTGACGGGGCAGGCGGCGCTGCAGGTTATGCAGCCCTCGCATATATAGGGGTTTATCCTGTACTTACCGTCGACTATCTCCACGGCGCCGTAGGTGCAGACCTCTGCACAGATGCCGCAGCTGGTGCAGCGGTCCTCGAGGATGTAGGCTACACGGCCCTCATAGTAGGGCTCCTCCCTGCTCCACTCATCCACGCCCAGCACTATGTGGAGGTTCGGCGCCTCCGCGTCAGCGTCCGCGGCGACCAGTGGGACCCCCTTCTCGGCGAGCAGCACCGCTAGGCTGGCGGTCACCGTGGACTTGCCTACGCCTCCCTTCCCGCTCGCGACCACCAGCTCAACCTGGCCCCTGAGGCCGGCCACCGCTAGGCCACCTCCCTGTAGACCTCCTCCGCTAGCCCTTGGAGCGCCTCCGCCGCGGGGTCGTGGGGGTCGTAGTCGACGAGGGGGACTCCCCGGGCGTAGGCGAGGGCCGCGGTCTTGGAGAATGGTATGCGGAAGACCCTCTCCACGCCGTGTTTCCGGGCGAGCTCTAGGTGCTTGTCCTCGGGGCCGAGGCCGCTCCGGTTCACCACCACCCATGTCCTCTTACCCATGCCCTTTGTTATCTCGAGTATCGCTGCGAGGTCGTGTAGCCCCATGGGCGTGGGCTCGGTGACGGCGATGACTAGGCTCGTTTCCTGGAGGGCGGCGCTTATCCCGTTGCCGGTGCCTGCGCCTGTGTCTACTATGAGGAGGTCGGCGTTCTCTGCTACGCGGAGGGCCCTCCTCTTGGCCGCGACTATTGCGGGTGGTGTGTGCTCCTCGCCCTCCCGGAGCACGCCGGTGACGAGGGTGAAGCCCGCCCCGCTGAGCTTGACCGGTGTAACGTAGCTGTAGCCCATCACCCTGGCGCCGTCCTCTGCTATCGCCTTGTAGGGGCAGACCATTAGGCAGGCGCGGCACCCGCTGCAGAGCCGGGGCATAACCATGGGGGGCCTCCCCTTCGCCATGACTATGGCGCCGGTGTCGCAGGCCTTGGCGCAGGCGCCGCAGGCGGTGCACTTGCCGTAGTCTATGAAGGGGAAGAAGACCTCTATGGGCTCCTCGTTCTCCAGCCTCTCCACGCCCAGCAAGAGGTGGTCGTTGGGGGCCTCCACGTCTAGGTCTGCGAGTACTAGGCTGAGGCCGCGGCGGGCGAGCAGCACCGCCAGGTTGGTCGCGACGAAGCTCTTACCGGTGCCTCCCTTGCCCCCCGTCACGCCGATGACGCTGCGCGGCATGTAGGCAGCCACCCCCATGGCTACCGGGGTTACTGCTCCTCGGCCAGCTTCTTGAACAATGGGTGCTCCACTACGCGGCGGTTGAGCTCCATGTCGTCTAGGCGCCTCGCCTCCTCCATCGCCTCGTCGAGAAAGGTCTTGGCCTCAGCGGGTACCCCGGCTGGGGGCTCGCAGCGGTACTCTATGCAGCCCTTCCTGCCCGTCGCGGGGTCACCCTCGTGCTTGACGAAGCACTCGTCGCCCTCAATAGCCTCCTTGACCCCCTCTATGTAGAAGGCGCCTGGCCCGGCCACGTAGCGGGCGTCGGTGAGCCTCCCCAGGCCCCTCTCCATGGCCCTGAGCTCCGCGAGTGCTAGGACGCGGCTGAGCCGGAAGGGGTGGGTGCACCCCATCCGGTGGAGTATGTAGGCTACCGCGTCGCGGAGCCGGAGCACGGCCATTCCTTGAACGCCCCGATAAAGGAGGGGCGTTGGCTGGGGAGGCTAAACCGGTTGCCACGTTGCATGTAGCGGGCGCTCACGCGCGGCCAGCTATCTCGACGCGGACGAGCCTCTTGTAGGGGGCGAGCCTCTCGTTGGCCCAGCGCATCAGCTCCTCCCCGGTGGCCTCCGCGCCCCTCCGGAGCCACACCCTCGCGGCCGGGGCCTTGCCGTGGGGGGTGTCGACGCCGTAGACCTCGGCCCTCGCCACCGCGGGGTGGCTCTCGAGGAGCAGCTCGAGGTCCCTCGGGAAGATGGGGTAGCCCTTGTACTTCAGCATCCTCTTCCGGACGCCGCGGAAGTATAGGTGGCCCTCCTCGTCGGCCTCCAGTATGTCCCCGGTGCGTAGCCAGCCGCCCGGCAGCACCGCTCTCCTGGTCTCAGCTGGGTCCCCGTACCCCGCCATCACCATGGGGCCCCTGGCGAGGGCCTCCCCTGGCCCGGTGTCGACGGGCTCCAGGGTCTCCGGGTCCACGAGCCGTATCTCTGCACCGGGCACGGGCCTCCCGATGCTGCTGGCCGGGTTGTCGCCGGGCAGCGTAGCGGTGAGGGGCGCGGCCTCGGTCATGCCGTAGAGCTGGAGAAGCTCCACCCCGGTCGCTTTGCGCCACTCCTCCTGCGTCTCTCTCGGCAGCGGCGCGCCCGCGGAGACGGCGTAGCGGAGCCCACTGTGGCCCCGGTACCCGGCCCCGAGCACCGCCTCGTAGAACCCGGGGGCGCCCCAGGCTATGCTTGCCCCGCTGGAGGCCAGGGCCTCGGCGGCGTGGCGGGGGTCGAGTCTCCCCCTCTTGGTGTAGAGCACCGCTGAGCCCCCGGCGTAGAGCATCGCGAGGAGGCCGAGCTGGAGGCCCAGCGCGTGGCTGACCGGGGGCGAGACGAAGCTCCGGTCCCCGGGGCCGAGCCCGTAGTGCGCGACCGTCGCGGCGGCGGAGCCCGCGAGGCCCCCGTGGCTGTGGATGACGGGGAGGGTGCGGCCCGCGACGCCGGCGTAGAAGTAGATGAGGCCGGGCTCGCTGGGCCTGGGCCTCGCGTAGCCCTCCCATGCCGCCCCGCTACCCGCCTCCCGTAGCAGGGACTGGGCCGTGGCGCAGGCCGCTCCCAGCCTCTCAGCGGCGGGGCAGTGCCGGTCCACGAGCCCCTCCTCAACAACTATGAGCCGTGGCTTCCCCTCTAGCGTGGAGAGCTGGAACACCACCTCCTCCCAGGGGCTGGCCGCGTCAACAACCACGGGGACAGCGCCAGCAAGCCAGGACGCGAGGAACGCGGCGGCGCTAGCCACGGTGTTGAGGGGGAGAATGGCGACGTAGCCCCCGGGCTCCACCCCGTGCCTCTCCAGGAGGAGCCTCGCCGCGCGGCTAGCCGTGGAGAACAGCTCACCGTAGCTCAGCTCGTTGCCCTCCGTGTCCGCGACCGCGGGGGCCTCGCCGCGGCCCGAGGCGTGGCAGAGGAAGGCGTCCAGAAGCGTAGCCGTTGAGCCGCAGGGGGAGCCGAGGACGCGCAAGACGCTGGCCCACCCGGGGCCCACCGCCTCCAGGAGCCCCGGGCATTAATCGCCACCGCTCCCGGGCAGAGGGTCGGCTGGGTAACCGCCCGGCCATCCCCCACGGCGGGGTCGCGCTCCCCGAAAAGCACCTCATCCCCAACTAGGTGCAACCGTCTAACCCTCGAGCCGAGATACCCTTAACTCCTGGAGCAGGGGCCCGGCAGCGACGCTCGGTGCGGAGAGGCATGGATAGACGTATACTCCTCGCGGCGCTTGTAGCCGTTGCTGTGCTGGCAGGCGTTCTCGCCTTATCAAGAGGAGGCGGGGGAGGGAAACCCTCTATAGTGGTGTGCAACGCTGGGTCACTGACGATTCCTCTACAGAGGCTCGCTGAGGGCTTCGAGAAGCAGTATGGCGTCAAGGTGCTTCTTGAGCCGAGTGGCAGCGTCGAGGCTGTCAGGAAGGTCACCGAGCTTGGTAAGGCCTGCGACGTCGTAGCTGTCGCAGACTACCGTTTAATACCAATGTTCATGGTGCCGAGATACGCTAAGTGGTACATAGCGTTCGCGAGCAACAACCTAGTGGTAGTCTACACCGATAAATCTAGGTACGCTGACGAGGTCAAAAACTCCGCGAACCCTATGACCGTGTTTCAAGTACTTGAAAGGCCCGGGGTTCGGTACGGGTTCTCCGACCCCAACCGGGACCCGTGCGGCTACCGTGCCGTCGGCGTCATCGGGCTCGCCGCGCTCACCACCCACAACCTGACGCTGCTCGAGGACCTCGTGGTCAGCCGTATCCCTGGCTCCCGGTACGAGCTGCGGAACGGCACGCTCCACATCTACATCCCGGCGTCGCCGGAGCCCCGGGGCGGGCTAGTCATACGGCCGAAGAGCGTGGACCTGATAGCCATGCTGGAGGACGGTGCCCTTGACTACGCGTTCGAGTACCGGAGCGTCGCCGTGCAGCACCACCTGCGCTACGTGGAGCTGCCCCCGGAGATCAATCTAGGCGACCCCGGGATGGCGAGGCTCTACTCGAGGGTCGTGGTTCACATAATGGCTGGGACCGACAGGGAGAAGGCTGTAGCCATGGCTCCGATAGTGTATGGCGTAACTGTTCCGGTGAACGCGCCGCATCCACGGGAGGCGCTGCTGTTCGTCAAGTACCTGCTGGAGGAGGGGCGCAGGATGTTCGAGGAGGCGGGACAGTCCTTCCTAAAGAGGCCCCTCGGCTTCGGCGAGGTGCCGGGGGAGCTGAGGGGCCTTGTCGCCCGTGGAGAGGGTTGAGGCCTCCCTGGTGCTCCTCTACGCCGCCTCCTCGCTCCTCGTGCTCTTCCTGCTCATCCCGCTGGTCTCTCTCTACCTCCGTCTAAGCCCCGAGGCCATGGCCAGGGTCTTCGGGTCCCCGGTCCTCGCGTCGCAGGTCCGGGACGCGTTGGCCACCAGTCTCGCCGCCTCCGTTGCCTCCACTCTGCTGCTCCTCGTCCTCGGGGTGCCGCTGGCCTATGTGCTGGCGCGCCGGGAGTTCCCCGGCAAGGGGCTCGTGGAGGCGGTGGTTGACCTGCCCTTCGTGATGCCGCACGCCGTTGCGGGGATAATGCTGCTCACCGCCTACGGGTCCCGGGGTCTCCTCGGCCCCCTGCTGCAACGGGCCGGGCTCCGCATCGAGGACAGCTTCCTCGGGGTCGTGGCTGTGATGGCGTTCGTGTCGGCGCCGCTGCTCGTGGACACGGTTAAGGCGGGGATAGCCTCCATTGACCCCATGGTTGAGGCGGTTGCGAGGACGCTCGGCGCTGGCCCCGTGAGGGCTTTCCTCGACGTGACTCTGCCCATGGCCTGGCGCCACGTGGCTGCAGGAGCGCTGCTCGCCTGGGCCCGGGGCCTCAGCGAGGTCGGCGCACTCCTCGTGGTAGCCTATTACCCGAAGACGCTCAACATACTGATACTGGAGTACCTCCAGGTCTACGGCCTACCCTACGCGGTCGCTGTCTCCGCCGCCTACGCGGCCCTCGCAGCCGCGGTGTTCATCGCGCTCCGGAGGCTGCTGCCGCCTTGATAGCCGTGGAGGGCCTCGAGCTGAGGCTGGGGGGCTTCACGCTGAGGATAGACCGGCTCGTGATAGAGAGGGGGGAGTACCTCGTCCTCCTCGGCCCCAGTGGGGTCGGGAAGACCCTCCTCGTGCTAAGCATAGCCGGGCTCATGAGGCCCCAGAGGGGCCGGATACTCATAGACGGAGTGGACGCCACCAGGCTCCCACCGGAGCGGAGGGGCGTGGCGCTAGTGCCTCAGAGCTACGCCCTCTTCCCCCACATGAGCGTCAGGGACAACATCGCCTACGGGCTCCGGCTGCGGGGCGTCCCGGAGCGGGAGAGGAGGGAGAGGGTCCGCAGGATAGCCGAGCTGCTAGGAATAGCCCACCTCCTGGACAGGCGTCCCTCCACACTGAGCGGCGGGGAGCAGCAGCGAGTCGCCCTGGCGAGAGCCCTCGTGGTGAAGCCTAGGCTCCTCCTCCTAGACGAGCCCCTAAGCAGCCTGGACCCCGCGTCGAGGGCCAATGCTCTCCAGCTCCTGAAGAAGCTCCACGGGGAGCTGGGCTTCACCGCGCTCCACGTAACCCACAGCCTCGCCGAGGCCCTCTACCTGGCGGACAAGGTAGCCTACATGGAGGGCGGCGTGCTGCGCTGCGTCTGCACGCCGAGGGGCTTCCTGGAGACGCGGTACGCCAGGCCCTACCTCGAGGAGCATCGGCTCGTAGAGGAAGCCCTCCGCGAGGACGGCGGCTAGGGGGCCTCGGCTATGACCAGGGGGGCTCCCTCGCGGAGGGCGCGGGCCAGCTTCCTCCTAGCGGAGTCCAGGAGGCGCCACAGGGCGGCCCTGCTCAGCCCCATCCGCTCCGCCGCCTCCTCCTGCGTCAAGCCCTCGAGGTAGACGAGTATGAAGGCCCTGGCCTCGTCGCTGTAGAGTACCACGGGCTCCACGGGCCCCGGCTCCCCGCGGAGAAGCGGCACATAGACCTCCCTTACACTGCCCGGCTGGAGCCACCGGGGCAGCATGCCGAGCAGCCTGCGGCGCAGCCAGCCGCAGCCGTGACGGCCACGCGGAGGCAAAGCAGTGGAAACCCCGGAGAGGGGGAGCCCTATGTGCCCCCGCGGCCTAAATAGAGGTAAACCGCTGGCCAAGACTCTCCCCGGTTCCCTGGGGCCACGGGGCTGCTGGGCGGTGCCTAGGACTCTCCGGGTACGGTTCGAGAACGGTGTACTCAAGCCTCTTGAGCCGCTTAGCCTCCGGGAGGGCGAGGAAGTAGTAATTATCATCGAGGAGGAGAAGGCTGGTGTCGCTGAGAGGCTTTACGGTGTAGCTAGGAAGCGCAGGCCCGGCATCAC
>JALUFI010000197.1 GCA_027043685.1 Pyrodictiaceae archaeon | reverse complement strand
TCACGATACCCTTCGAGGTCCGGTTCCAGCGCCGCGACGAGAAGCTTGACTACGCGTGGCAGACCAGCTACGGGCTAAGCGACCGCGTGATAGCCACGGTCCTAGCCATCCACGGCGACGACCACGGTCCAGTCATACCCCCCAACGTGGCCCCAATACAGGTCGTGGTCATACCGATACCGGCTCGGAGCGAGGAGGACGCCAAGCTCGTCGAGGAGCACCTGGCCAGGGTCGAGGAGGAGCTGCGGTCAGCCGGGATACGCTACACCGTCGACCGCCGCGGGGATGTGAGGCCCGGCAGGAAGTACTACGAGTGGGAGGCCCGCGGCGTCCCCATCCGCCTGGAGGTCGGCCCCAGGGAGGCCCGCGAGGACGCCGTGGTGGCTGTCAGGAGGGATACGCTGGAGAAGAGGAAGCTCACGCGCAGGGGCCTCGGAGAGGAGCTGAGGAAGCTCATGGAGGAGATACGGGGCAGCCTAAAGACCAGGGCGTGGGAGTGGCTAAAGACAATGGTGTCGAGGGCTGAGACGGTGGAGGAGGCGAGGCGGGTAATCGAGGAGAAGAGGGGCATAGTTGAGCTGCCCTGGTGCGGCCGCATGGAGTGCGGCCAGAAGCTCGAGGAACTAGTAGACGCGGGGGTGCTGGGCTCCCCCCTGGAGCCCCCGGAGTGGGTCAGGGGCAAACGCTGCCCCGTATGCGGTCGGCCAGCCGTGACGAGTATACGGCTCGCGAAGAAGTACTAGCCTCGCCGAGGTCGAGGTAGGTCCTCAGCGCCTCCTCGAGCACCTCGCCGAGGCTCTCCCCCTTCCTTCTAGCAATCCTCTCCAGGGCCTCAGCCTCCTCGTCGCTTAGCGCCACAGCGACAAGCACGCGGGCCAAGACACGACGCACCTCCGCAGCCCCGGGGCCCCCTGGGCTCCCCGGGGGAGAGGGTAGGCCGGTGCTACCCTTAGAAGCTACTAGACACCTAACCTGACAGGCACACGTAATCAGCGGCTACTATGCAGAAGTGATACCGTGTCGTGGCCGCGCTCAGCGGCCTGGCTCAGCCCATCGCCCCGCGGGGGCTAGGCCGCTTTTAACCATCGTCACCGCGCGGCCCCGCCGAGGCAGCAGGGGCCACGGCCAGGAGCCTATGTAGGTTGATGTACGCAGCGACGCTGCTCGCAAGGTAGCTGCAGGGCCCAACACTCGCCTCCTCATCAGCCTCGAGGCCCCCGGGAGGGTCGTCGCGGAGCCCCAGCACGTATACCGTGCCGCGGCGGTGCACCCGGAGCCTCCTGCCGCGCTCGCTGAGCAACACCACGCGGAGACCCCGGCGCCTCAGCATCCTCACCACCGCCCCGAGGCCCGGGGCCTCGGCGGAGCCGCATGCCTCGCCCCGCAGCGCAGCCAGCAACGCCTCCCCGGCCTCAGCCTCGCTCCCCAGCTCCCCGGGTAGGCACGAGGAGTCGAGGACAATCAGTCTCCCCGAGCCGCTCCCCGCGTCGAGGTAGAGGAGGAAGGAGTCGCCCCGGAGCAGCCGGCCCCCGGGGTAGAGGGCGGCGAGGAGGACCCTCACCGCTATGTCGAGCCTCCCGTACCCCACCAAGCCCCTCCAGCGCCTCGGCAAGGGCCCCTCCGGGAGCCTGGCATAGGCGAGCCACGCCGCGTCAACGCCCACCGGGAGCAGGTCCAGCCACTCACTCAACCCCAACGTGCCCCCATCAACACAGCCCACATCGGGCCGAGAGAGGCCTAGTCCCTCCCAGGAGGGGTGTTGCGTAGCGGCCAGGCCGGGAGCAAGTGGCCCCCAGCCAGAGCCTCTAAGCATGGGCCTCATCTGAGAAGCCGGCGTCGACGAGGCCCTGCGCGCCCATGCCTCGAGGGGCGGGGTGGAAAAGAGAAAGGCCGCGGCGAGGCTTTGGCTAGACTACTGGGCCGCGGACGGCCTTGCGCTCCTCCTCGGGCCTCACCTTGACGAGGCCGTAGTGGACGGCGCAGCTGACGCAGTAGCACTTCTCCACGGGGTACCTCATTATAATGGCGCCCTTCTTCTCGAGCTCCCTGGCGAGCTGGGGGTCTATCGGCGTGTACCACCTTGTGACGCAGATGGCCTTGTCGCGGGGGATTATGCGTCCACAGTTGTCGCACTGAACGGTCTTGGTGTGGCCCTTCGCGCCCTTGTGTCTGCCGCGGTTCTGCCTCTTCTTGGGCATCCCGAGAACCCCGATAACCGGCTCCGCGGCACGCGGCTATATTAAGTTGCCCCGTTGCCGGGCCCCCTACTAGGCGTCTAGGCGCCCCCTCCTATCCGCGGCGGAGGCCCTGGCCGGGATGAGTAGGCGCGGCGACGGCTGCCTGGGCGTGAAGAGCTTCAAGGACCCCGTCCACGGCTACAACGATATCTGCACCAGCCTCGCCCCCGTGGTTGACTCCCCGCTGCTGCAGAGGCTCCGCTGGATAAGGCAGACCGGGCACGCCTACCTCGTCTACCACGGCATGGAGCACAGCAGGTTCAACCACAGCCTCGGCGCAGCCCACCTCGCCAGGGAGGTAGTGGGCTTCGTCGCGGGTAACACGAGGCTATACTACCGCAGCGGCGGCAGGGACCTAGCGATAGCGCTCACCGACGCGGCTGAGGTCTTCCAGCTGGCGGCCCTCATACACGACGTGGGCCACCTCCCCTACAGCCACTCAAGCGAGGTAGCGATAACCGACGCGGCCACAGTCTTCCGCGTCAAGGAGTTCAACGAGCTCCCCCGGAGGCACGAGGAGTACACATACAGGCTCATCCCCCTCGTGGCAGAGATAGCCTCGGAGGAGGGAGGCGTCGAGCCCAGGTTCACGAACCGGCTAAGCGACGACCTCAACCTCATCCTCCGCGGCCCCGGCCTAGCCCCCGCCTCCTCCCAGCCCCTAACCTCCTGGTGCGTCGCCAACCTCCTCCACCGCCTAGTCTCCAGCGGCCTCGACGTGGACAGGATGGACTACCTGCTCCGCGACAGCATCTACGCCGGGGTCCGCTACGGGGTCTTCGACGTCGATAGGCTCATCCGCGTCCTCCTAGCAGTCCCCGTCATGATGGCGCCCGGCGGCCTCGGCATAGACCCGGACACGACCTGTAACCTAGCAGTCCTGGACAAGGGGCTCAGCGTGGTCGAGAACTTCCTCCTAGCAAGGTTCTACATGTTCAGCGAGGTCTACCTCCACCGCGTAGTAGAGGCCTACAACTCCATACACGCCAGGCTCCTAGCGGTACTAGCCAGGGACGGAGTAGTCACCGTCCTAGGCGGCGGAGGCGAGCTCGAAATCCCCCACCCAGAGGACCTAGAGAAGGGCAAAGACGACGCGGTGGAGGCGTGGATAGAGCTAGACGACACAGCCGCGGCCACGCTCTACCGCAGGGTAGCTGCTGGCAGGGTCCGGGGAGCCAGCGCGGAGGCGAGACGGCTCGCTGAGATGCTGCTCAGGCGCCGCCACATGAGGGTCTACCGCGTCCTCGAGGACCGGGAGGTATGGGCCCTCTACAAGAGCTACCTGGACGGCAACCCACCACCCAACGGGGCAGCGGCCACGCTCCTCGAGGAGCTGCTCGAGATGCAGAGGGAGAACCCCCTCCTAATCATAAGGCCGCTCCGCGTAGACCTCGTAAGCCTCGAGGGAGTCTACATCTACTACCGCAAAAACAACAGCCTCGTACCGATCAACGGCAGGCCCGAGGCACAGGGCAGCCACGCACTGGACTCCGAGGCTAGACGGCTCCGCAAGCTCGCGGAGCTAGGCCTCTACAGGATAGCAGTGTTCGCGGCAAAGGAGAACGAGGAGGAGGCTGATAAGGCCATGCGCCGCCTCGAGGAGCTACGGGAAGCGATACGCAGCGAGGAGAAAGCCTAGCCACCGACGGCAGCGGCGGCAGCCCGGGCAGCGGCTGCCCGCAGCTCCACGACCCGGCCCCTCCTCCTGATATAGCCCGCCGCCTCCAGCACGTGCAGCGCCTCCTCGGCGTCGGGGCTCCACAGCCTCCCGCTCGGGTGCCGGTAGAGCCTCATCACCACCCTCTCCGGGCCGCCAGGCTCCACGTACCGCCTCCAAACCTCAGCGAGCAGCGTATCCAGGTCAGCCCTGCCGCCCAGGCCACGCAGCACCTCCAGGATAGCACGCGTCAACCCAATGTACCGGACAGCCAAGGCCCAAGCCACACCCCGTACCAAGGGCTAAACGGTCCCCAGCCCTCCGGGGCCACGGGGAAGCCCCTCATGGGGGCTGGGGACCCTGCTTGCCCAGGCTTCTGCTTCCAGGAATGGTATCACTATACTAAGCATCGGGCCGGGAGAGGGGCAGGCGAAGCAAAAGGACATGAAACACCCGGGTGACACCCTCCCGGGTAATCCCTCGATGAAACAGCGCTGGGAGCAGGCGAAGGCTCCGGAGATGAGGTGGCTAGGGGTTCTCGGCCTCCTCTGTGCCTGCGGCGCTGCTCCCCGCTATCCTTGAGAGGTATTGCTGGAGCCTCTTCCTGGTCTTCTCGACTATCGGTGTCCTCAGCGGGCCCTCGGGTAGCAGGCCCTGGGGCCGGAAGGCCAGCACGGCGAGTATAACTAGGCCCAGTATCACGTACTTGAGGTAGACTAGTGCGTTGCCCACGTTTGTTGGCAGCGTTATCCCTAGTGCCTGGAACGCGGAGGGGTTCATGAATATGTCTAGTGAGGTTATGATTGCCGCGCCCACTAGTGCGCCGAGGTTGTTCGCGCTGCCGCCGAGTATGACGGCGGCTATCACCATGAATGTTAGGTCGGGCTTGTAGCTGTTGGCGTTCACGTTGCCCGAGTAGAAGACCAGCAGCGCGCCGGCCACGCCGGCGAGCGCGCTCCCCACGAGCAGCGCCTGCATCCTTATCCTCGCTATATCGTAGCCGTAGACCTCGGCGGCGACCTCGTCGTCCCGGACAGCCTTAAGCGCCCTGCCCCAGGGGCTGTTGGTCGCGTAGTCTGTGTAGAGGTAGGCTAGCACGAGGAACCCGAGAGCGACCAGCATGTAGAGGAGGTCGCTGCTGCCGCTCCACGCGAAGGGGCCGGGTATGCCGTTTATCCCGTTGAAGCCGCACACCGGCCAGGTGCTGGTCCAGGTGACGAGCCTCACTATCTCGCCCGCGGCTAGCAGCGTTATCGCGAGGAAGTCCTCCCGGAGCCTCAGCGCGGGGAAGCTCGCCACCACGCTCGAGACGGCGCCGGCGACGGCTGCGGCGAGCACGGCTAGGAGGAACACGCCTGCCAGGAACCAGGGCGAGAGGACGCTCCCCGCCTCCCCTAGCACGTAGCTCGCGTTACCGCTGCAGTACTGGGGCATCCCGGTGGCGTTTATCTTCACGTGGAGCAGTGGCGCAGCGGCGTCTATGACGAGACTGGCGGCGAGCACGCCGGCCGCGTAGGCCCCTATGGCGACGAACAACACCTTGCCGAAGTTAGGTATGCCGGTAAACCCGTACTCTATGTTGAAGCTCAGCGCTATGATACCGTATATCGCGAAGTACGTGACCCACTGAACCACTATACCCGCGAACCCGTGGAGCAAGGCTCCTCACACCCTCCTCCGGAGCGCATGCGCCTCCAGCCGGATCACGCCCTCCGGGCGGAAGAGCAGCACGAGCACGAGCGCGAGCAGGGCTATGACCGGGCTATAGGCGGTGCTTATCCCGAAGAACTGGTAGAGGTAGAAGCCTATCAGCGCCTCAGCCAGGCCAAGTATTATGCCGGAGACGAGGGCCCCGTAGAAGGTGAAGCCACCCATTATCGCGGCCGCGAATATCCAGAGCAGCGTCTGCCACCCACTCTCCGGGTTGACGGGGTTGTAGTACCCGTAGAGGAAGCCCGCGAGCCCGCCTATCGCGCCCGCGAGGAGCCAAGTCACTCTCCTGACGGCGTAGACGTTGATGCCGGATATCCTTGCGAGCGTTGGGTTGCTCGCAGTGGCCCTCATGGCCTTGCCTATTCTTGTCCGCGTGAACAGCCAGTGCATGAGAGACGCAACGACGACAGCTGAGAGTATTGCGGCTGCATGCGCGTACTGGAAGCTGGCAAGGCCGCCAACAGTGAACAACACGTTATTGCTCAGCACTGACTGTATATTCACCTGGACCGGGAGGTTGCCTAGAGCGGTGACGCCGAGCAGGCTGTATCGTAGGATAAACCCGACACCCATCGAGGCCACTAGGAGCGTCAGGGAGTCGGCGCCGCGGAGCCAGAGAGGCTTGAAGGCAGCCTCGTCGCTCAGCAGTGAAACCAGTGCACCAACAACGGTTGCTGTGACAGCGGCGGCGACGGCGCCCACAACGCCCCCGAGGGCAGCCGCGGCTGCGTATGCGGCGTACGCGGCATAGGTGATGTACTCGGCGTAGGCAAAGTTAGCTATCCTCGTGACGCGGAAGATAAGCGTTAGGCCGAGCGCCATGAGGCCGTAGAGACTACCAACCATGAGGCCGTCAAACAAGCTACTAATTGTTCCATACAGTATGATGCCCCAGTCAACCACCCCATCGTCACCCCCGGTCGCGTCGCTAACCATGCTTGCCCAGGAACAGCTCCTGGAGGTCGGGCCTCGAGAGTATCTCCTTGCCCGTGCCCTCCGCGGCTATCCTGCCCGAGACAAGCACGTAGCCCCGGTCACTCATCTCCAGCGCGCGCCTCGCATGCTGCTCCACTATAAGTATCGAGGTCTCCGTCTCCCTCCTGATATCCTGCAGCTTATCCAGGAGCTCCATCGCGGCCTTGGGCGCGAGGCCAGCGGTAGGCTCATCCATTAGCAGCAGCTTGGGCCTAGTCATCAGGGCCCGGCCTACGGCGACCATCTTCCTCTGGCCGCCGCTCAGGGCCCCGGCCAGGACGTGCCGGAGGCTGCGGAGCTGCGGGAAGATAGAGTAGACCATCTCCATAGCCTCCTTCAGCTTGTCCTCGTCCCTGATAAGGTAGCCCCCCATCTCTAGGTTCTCCTCCACTGTTAGGTCGGGGAACACGTTCTCAGTCTGAGGCACGAAGCCCATGCCTAGCGCGGTCTTAGCCTCCGGGGGCAGGTACGTGACATCACTACCGTTGAACAGTACCTGGCCTCCAAACACCTTGGCAACGCCGTAGATTGTCTTGAGGAGCGTGCTCTTCCCCGACCCGTTCGGCCCGACGAGCGCCACGACCTCGCCCTTCTCAACGTAGATGCTTACACCATTCACTATGATCATTTTGCCGTAGCCGCCCACGAGGCTCCTCGTCTCGAGGATCCTCGCCACATCTACCACCCCGTCACGGCCTAGGCGGAGCCGAGGTAAGCGTCGAGAACCCTCGGGTCCTTGGCGACCTCCTCTGGCGTGCCCTCGGTGAGTACACGGCCCTCATGCATAACTATGACTCTGTCAACGAAGTCGAAGAGAACCTCGAGGCGGTGCTCGATTACGAAGATTGTCAAGCCCTCACGGTTAAGCTTCTCCAAGACCTCGAATATGTCCCTCGAGAGCTTGGGCGCGACGCCGGCGGTGGGCTCGTCGAGTAGGAGGACGCGGGCCTCTCCGAGCAGCGCGCGGGATATGTCGAGGAGCTTCATCTGGCCGCCGCTAAGCTCTGTCGCGCGGTTCAACGCTACGTGGAAGATCTTCATCCTGTTCAGTATCCGGTGAACCCTGCCCGTGAGCCCATTCTCCTCATCCGCCTCCCAGCGGGTCCACTCCCTCCTCATCGCGACAGAGGAGATAGGGCCCGCCCCGGGCCTCTCCCTCGCCGCGGCCGCGGCGTTCTCCACGACCAGCATCCTGCCCCAGAGCCGGGGCACCTGGAAGCCCCGGACGAGGCCGAGACGGTACAACTGGTGTGGGCTATACCCGGTAACATCTCGGTCGAAGAGGTAGACTCTGCCAGAGTCCGGCTTGTACACCCCGCTTATCACGTTGAACAACGTCGTCTTCCCGGAGCCATTGGGGCCTATCAGTCCGACGAACTCCCCCTCACGTATAGTTATAGAGACGCCGTCGAGGGCCCTTATGCCGCCGAAGCTCTTCCTCAGCTCCTCCGTCCTCAGAGCTACCCTGGCCAAGGCCCCTGTAGCACCCCCTACCCCCGTTGCAGGCGCCGGCGAGCGAGGTGGATGGGGCTCCGCTACGTGCCCCCGGGGAGCGGGCCGGAGGATGCAGCCCCTCCAGGCCGAGGAGGGGTGCAATGTGCCCCGGGAGGCGATGTTGCGAAGAGCCTACGCCGCACGGTAGCTGGGCTTGGATTTAACTGTGGCCCCGCCCGTGGGCGGGGTCGCTAAAAACAGTTTGAGCTATGGGTGTATGCGGAGCGTTGGCCCCTCTCTACTTGTTGAACCACTCTATGGTCTTGGTTGAGTCGTGCCACATGCCTATGGTCTTGAACACGTACTTGCCGTTGACCTTGGCCACGGTCCAGAGCGCGTAGTTGGCTATGGCGCAGTCGCCGTTCTTGTCGAACACCTTCTGGCCGGTGGCGCCCATGTAGTGGGCGCCCACGGTGGGCAGCACGGCCTTGATCGCGGTTCCGTTGTACTTGCCGGCGACGAGCACGCTGAGCATGGCTAGCCAGGCGGCGTCGTAGGCGTAGTAGGCGTAGGGCGTCGGGGCCTCATGGTACATCTTCTTATAGGCCTCCTCGAAGTGCTTGGTCACCGGGTTCCTCTCTATGGCGGGCCTCGTGCCGAGGAAGTGTACCTTCATCAGGAACTCCGCGACCTGCGGGTTCTCTATGAAGGTGTTCCTCGCCATGCTGTCGGGGCCGAACCACCTCACCTTCGTCAGCACGGGTATCTTGGAGGCCTTCTGGAGTATCTGGAGGCCATCGTTATCGAACGCTATCACGAGCACGGCGGTCTGCTTGTCGGCGCCGAAGCTCTGCACCGCGGCCGCTAGCTGGGTGACCTCAGCGCTTAGGTCGGGCTTGTCGGGCTGGTAGAGTATGGTCTTGACCTGGCCGCCCAGCTTCTTGAAGGTATCAGCCACCAGTGTGGCGAGGCCCCTACCGTAGTCGTCGTTCCTGGCTATTATGACGAGCTTGCGGTACCCCAGCTTGTATATGATGGTTGCCAGTGCAGGCCCCTGCTTGGAGTCAGGCGGCGCTACACGGAACACGTAGTCGTTGGGCTTTGCTGCGGCCTCGCCGGTGCTGCTCGGGCTGATGACGACCACGTGGTACCGGTTAGCCAGTGGCATCACTGCCGCGGTCTCGCTGGTGGATAGCGGGCCAACTATCACCTGTATACCGTCAGCAATGAATCTCTTGACCACGTCGACGGCCTTCTGGGGATTGCCCTGTGTATCCTCGTGTATGCCGACGAACCTGAACGGCGCACCCGCCTTCGCCAGGAGGTCGTTCATCTCCTTTATGGCTAGCTGGGCGCCCTTCAGCCTCTTAGGCCCATCGACAGCGTAGCCGCCGCTCACCGCTATGGCTAGGCCTATCGGTATCTTCTTCGGCAGCCCACCCGCCGTCGCAGTTGCCTGGATCGTTGCCACCGGGCTGGCCGCCGTGGGGCTAGCGGCTCCAGTGCCACCCGTTGTCGCGGCAGCAGGGCTTGCTGCTGCGGGGCTGGTCGCGGCCGGAGCGCCACCCCTGCTGGCCACGTAGGCTGCAGCAGCTATGACAACGATTAGGGCTATAACGGCTCCCGCAACCGCAGCCCTGCTCGCCAAGACCAGGACCCACCTCCTCCAAGACCTAGGTGCTCAGGGTCCCCCTGCCTCGGCGCCCCATAGCCGCCCCGGGGGAGGAGCACCAGGGCCCCTAGGAGGTCTCAGGGGGAGGTCCAATGAGTCCCCGGGGGAAGCGGCTCTGCGAGGCCCGTAGGAGTGTGTGGGCGTGGACGGCTATGGGGCGCCGCGAGGCCCCACAGGGAGAGTCTTGTTTAAAAACTTTGCTATATTGTGGAGCTGTTATGCTGTGCTCGCTGCAAGCTGGTCTAGGAAGCGGAGCCTCTTGGGTATTGGTGGGTGGTCGCTGAGAATCTCCTGGGCGGGGTCTACCTCGGCGTGCTTCAGCCTCTCCACTACCGCGTCTATGTCGCCGCCCGTGGCCCAGCCGCCTGGGCTGTAGAAGGGCGAGGCGG
>JALUFI010000196.1 GCA_027043685.1 Pyrodictiaceae archaeon | reverse complement strand
TGAGGCTCCTCTCCACCGCGCGTAGCCAGGTCACGACGCGCTCGGTGGCCCACCCGATGTCTAGTCTTAGGGGCTGCTTGAGGCTATTGGTTAGCGCTGTTGGACATTTACCGGTGTTGCATATGTGGCACATTATGCACCCCATGGCTATTAGTGCCGCGGTGCCCATCATTGCCATGTCTGCGCCAAGCATAACCAGCTTCAGTATGTCCTCCGCCGCGCTCACCATGCCCCCTGCTATGAGGAGGAAGCTATCCCTAACACCATTGCTCGTCAAGAGGTCGTGTACCACGGGGACCGCGTAGTCTATGGGTATGCCGACGTGGTCCCTCACTATCCTCGGCGTCGCCCCCGTGCCAGCACCGGCGCCGTCAACTATTATCCCCATCGCGCCGGCCCTGGCGGTGCCCACCGCCACGAAGCCCACCTGGTTGGTAGCAGCCGTCTTGACCAGGACGGGCTTGCCGGTGAACTCGTGGAGCATCCTCACCCTCTGGGCCAGGTCCTCTATGCTGTAGATGTCGTGGTGCGGGGCGGGGCTGAGGGCCTCGCTGCCCGGGGGGAGCTTGCGGAGCCTAGCTATCTCGCCCGTGACCTTCTCCGCCGGGAGGTGGCCGCCTATGCCGGGCTTCGCGCCCTGCCCTATCTTGATGTTAACGGCTAGCCCTGCCTTGAGCATGTAGCGGTCTATGCCGAAGCGGCCGCTCGCCCACTGGATGACTATGTTCCTTGACTTCGCTACCTCGGGGTGGAGTCCCCCCTCACCCACGCCCACTACCGCGCCGGCCGCGTCGGCGGCGCGGGCGAGGGCTATGTTGGGGTTGCCGCTGAGAGCGCCGAAGCTCATGTCGCCCAGGTAGACGGGTACGCGGAGCCTGGCGGAGGCGAAGCCTATCCCCACGTCCACGTCGAGCCTGTCTATTCCCTCCGGGCCAAGCTTGTCGGCGAGCTCCTGGACCCGGCGGGGCTCTAGGCCCTCCACCTCTAGGCGGTCGAGGAGCCTGCCCCTCCTGGCGACGGGGCTGAGAACTGGCTTCTCGAGCCCGAGCGTAGCGGCTGTGCGTATCCTCGTTATCCTCTTGACGTCCCAGAACTCCGGCCTCTTCAGACCACCTACTGGCGGGATGTAGCGGTTAACTATCCGTACCCGCTGTGCGGCCACTACGCGCCCCCAGGACTGGACGCCCGGCCACAGATAGCCCACTAATATACAGCTAGCCGAGAGGTACTACATATTCTATTACAGCGGAACCCGTACAGCCGTACAGCCCACGCGATGCACCCTAACAATTACCCCTCCAGCCAAACCGTCCATCCACCCCCGGGGCCGGCATGAGGGACGCGGGGAGGCCGAGGGCGCTCTACCTCTCCCTGCTGCCGCCAGAGGAGGCGATGATCTACCACGCGTGCCCCGGGGGGCTGGCCGCCCGCCTCGTCGTGCCGGGTGCGCCGAGGCGCTGCACGGCGTGCAGCTGGAGGGACATAGTCTCGGAGGAGGGGCTCGTTGTTAGGCATCTTGGGCCGGGGTTTTTCCGGAGGCTCCGGCAGCCCCGGCCAGGACTACTCATAGTTGATGGCCCGGAGCCCGCGGCCCATGAATGGGTGCTGGAGCTGCCGGGCCGCGTCGAGGAGGAGGCGGGGTACCGGCCCTTCATGGCGCTCCGCTCCACGGGGCTCGCCCCGGCTGGGAGGCTGAGGGAGGCCGCGGAGGCGGGGTACGACCTCCTCCTCTTCGAGTACATCCCCCACGTGGACAGCGCTGTGAGCGTGGCCGAGGCCGCGGAGGCTCTAGACGCTGCCTATGCCTCGTTCCGCGTGGTGGAGATACTCGTTCCCTGCGTGACGAGGGAGAGGAGGGGCTTTGAGCAGCTCTTCTCGGGCCTGGCTCACCGCTACCCGAGGGCCGGCATCCACTTGTTCTGTGGCGAGGAGGAGCCCCCCGAGAGGCTGGTGAAGCTTGTCGAGAAGCTACGCGGGGGCAGGATAAACGCGTACCTTCACCCCGACGACGCGATGCTCTACAGTGACACCGTCTGCACAGGCTGCGGCGAGGTGCTGGTCTCGAGGAAGCCCTGGGGGACGAGGGTACGGGCCCTCCGGGGGGAGGGAGGCCGGGGGGTGTGCCCGCGCTGCGGCTCGCCCGCCCCTCTCCTCGTCTGCGGGGAGGGGAAGCGTGGACGGGCGCTGCACCGGGAGGTGGTTGTTTGGTAGGAGATGAGCTGTGGAGGCTCCTCGCCCGCCTCAACCCGGCGAGGCTCGAGGAGGAGTACAAGGCCAGGGAGGTCGCCCAGGGCCTGCGTGTGGAGCACCCGGTGGCGCTCCGCCTTGACGGCGTGTCCTGGGGTAGGAGGCTCCGCGGCCGCTACCGGTGGCCCCGGGATGAGCGCGTGCACCGCGCCGAGGCCCATGCAGCGGTGGAGGCTGTTGCCCTCCTCGGCGCGGACCTGGGCTACGTGACGAGCGACGAGATAAGCATCCTCTGGGTGGGCCACGCGCCGCCCTACAGCGGAAGGGTCGAGAAACTGGACAGCGTCGCCGCCGGCGCCGCCTCGGCTCACGTATCCCTCGAGCTAGGCGTAGCGCTGTTCTATGATGCGCGGGTGGTGAAGCTCTACTCCCGGAGGGATGCGGCGCTCTACCTGCTACACCGTGCAAGGGTGGGGATGAACAATTACCTCACCAGCCTCTACCACGGCGTCGTGGGGAGGCGGGGCGAGACACCGGGGCTCGCCGTGGTCGTGGAGGAGCTGGAGAGGCGGGGCCTTGGGCCCTCCAGTCTCCCAGCGTGGGCTCTCTACGGGAGCTGCGTCGCCAGGCTCCCCTCGGTGAAGAAGGGGCCGGGCGTGGAGGCCGAGAGGAGAAGGCTGGCTGTGCTTCCTGGCCCCGAGGCCTGCCTGGAGGCCCTCGGCGTGGGCTTGGACGAGGTGTTAGCGGCGGGGGACGGCTAGCTTGGTGCAGCTCTTGTGGACGTAGGCGTCGCCGACCTTCACGAACTCGCTTGGGTCGCCGGGCGGGTTCTCGTAGAGGGTGCAGTCCGGTATTCCTGCCTCGAGGAACGCCTGGTGCCTGTTGTGGCAGCTCTCGCAGCGGCCGCAGTGGTACTTCCCGCTGAGGTAGCAGCTCCAGGTCTCGTAGACCAGGTCGCCGACTAGCTCGTAGGTGCGGCGCAGGTTCTCGCTCTTCCGGAGCCCCTGCCTCGAGGGGCTCCATATCTCTAGGCGGCGCTCGCCCCGGAAGTGGCAGATGCGGAACGCTGCCTGGAGAGCCTCGATGCACTCGGGGCTGCAGTCTGGGTAGAGCGGTTCCCAGGTGTCCTCCCTGGGCTTTATGTCGTCGTAGTGAGCGCCATAGACCACGTAGATGTTGTCGCCGGGGTGCTGGCCTAGGAGGCTATACGCGTAGGCCGTAGCTATGCTTAGCATCACAACGTTCCTTATCGGGACAACAACTGTTGGCTGGTACTGCTCCTCCACCTTGACGCTCTCGTCGGTGAGCTGGCTCCCAACCCAGAGCCTGGCCATGAAGCTCATGTCTATTATCTTGTGCTCCTCGACGCGGCCCTCCCAGCCCTTCTCCTCGGCTAGCTTGTTCAGCTTCTCTATGAGGCTCCTGGCTACCTCGAGCTCCTTGGAGCCCTTCTGGCCATAGTTGAAGCTCAGCGCGTGGACGCGGCAGCCGCGGGCAACCCACTGGGCCATGTAGCCAAAGCTATCCGGTCCACCACTCACAATCGCTACGGCACGGCAGGGTTTACGCACGACAGGCTCAACGCCCCTGGCCTGCACCACGCACACACCCATGCGTCCACGGCCCCCGGCCCGCCGTGATTATTACGCTTAACCCAGCAGCCGTCGCCGCCACCGCTGCGTGAAGCATGGGAGAACGGTGGGGCGCATGCGGCGTAGAAGCTATGGGGTACCCCCGGGGCCCCGAGGTAGTACTGGTGGCTCAGCGGCTAGGGGTCCTCGGGGCCGCGGCTGCCCCTCTCTCCCACAGCGAGGCTCCCCCGGGCGCTTCGGAGGCTTGGTGAGAGTTGGGAGGAAGAGATAGCGGGGCGCGGCAGGTTGAGGCTCGCCTAGTTCTCCCTCCCCGGCCGGACACCGGGGCCGCGGCTGCCGCCGCCCTCGTCGCGGGGCTCGTGTACGTTGCCTCTGAGAGCCTCAGCGCAGCGGTCTTCGCCGCCATGATTGCCGGGTTGTTCGCTGTGCCCCTTCTTCTCCTCGCCCGGGAGATGGTGCTGTTCCGTGCCAGGAGGGTGCTGGAGCCCCAGGAGGCGGGTATGGTTGCTGACTGGATAGCCGCGGCGGGGGCCGCTGTGGGGGCGCGGGACGTTGCCGTGCTCTACGCCTACCGCCGGGGTGCTGGTATCCAGGTTGTCCAGCTGGGCAGTGCTGTGAGCCAGGAGGAGGCCCAGAGCGGGCTCCTCGCGCTCCTTCACCGGGCCGCGTGGAACGCATTGCCGGCCGCGACTAGGACGCGGAGGAACAAGCTCATCGTAGCCGTGCCCGCCAGGATAATGGAGATGCTCTACTCCCTCGCCAGGCGGGGCAGGGACGGACCCTACCTTGAACTAACAACGGCTAGCCACGTCCGCCTCGCCTACGGCGTTGTGAGGGAGATCGCTGGCGCCGCTAACCGTGGAGCGAGCAGGACGTACACTGCCTACCTGGCGACCAAGGCGTTCACGAAGCTCCTGCTGAGCGGCAGGATAAGGCTCTCCGCCGGGCTATCGGAGAGGATTGACAGGCTGGTGCCGAGTGAGCCGTGGTGGGTGAGGAGGAGGGTTGTGCAGCAGCTCCGGGAGGAGTCCGGCCTCGCGGTCACGCCCTAGGCGCTGCGTGGCGGGCTTCGACGATGGCCGGTTCAGCAAGTCCTGGCGCTGCACGCTGGGCGTGCTCTCCCTCCACTGCCGGGTCGGCGGTGAACTCTGCCCCTGCGGGGCTATCGTGACGAGTCTCGCAGTGGATGGCATGGACTCCACTGAGAGGATAGCCTGGGCCGTGGAGAGGGCACGCGGCCTCGGCTACGGGGTTGAGGCTCTCCTCCTCGACACCAATGTCTTCGCCGGCTTCAACGTCGCCGACCCGGAGGCCATAGCGTCTAGGCTGGCTATACCGGTGCTGGTTGTCTACTGGTACCCGCCCAGGAGGGAGGCCGTGGAGAGGGCGCTGAGGCTCCACTTCCCGGACTGGAGGGAGAGGCTCCGGCTACTAGAGGAGGCCTGGTCGAGGCTCCGACAGGCCCCCTGTCCCCGTGGCAGCCTTCTCCTAGCGGTCTATGGTGCAGAGTGGAGCTGGGGGCACCGGCTCCTCTGCAGCCTCCAGCTCTATACGCGCGCCCCGGAGCCCCTCTACGCTGCCCACATCCTCGCCTCCGAGCTGACGGCCTCGCTTCTACAAGGGAGCCACGTACCTGAATGTATCGGGTGAATGTATCGGTTAAAAAATTGGTTGTGGTCTGCGACGCTCCCCCCTTTAGTCCCCCAGTATCTATCACGCAGGAATACGGGATTCACACCCGTATACATCCGGGCAGCGACATGAACGGGGCGTGCACACGCCTTGAAGCGCATACTCATACTCGGCGGCGGCACCGGCGGACTCGTGGCGGCGAAGACGATAGCGGAGAAGCTCCACAAGAAGCAGCTAGAGGAGCCCGTCGAGGTAACCCTGGTAACCAATGACCCCAACCACTACTTCCAGCCACTCTTCTTCGACGTCGCCCTCGGCACCGCGGAGCCCGAGGAGACAAAGGCGCCTATAGCCGCGCTGCAGAGGTACGGCGTCCGCGTAGTAGTCGACGAGGCCCAGCGCATAGACCTCGCGAACAGGCTCGTCCAGGGGGCAAGGTCTAGCTACAGCTACGACTACCTCATAGTCTCTCTAGGCGTGAAGTACGGATGGGACGCCTACCCGGGCCTCGCGGAGGCGGGGTACCACAACTACACCCTCGAGGGCGCCATGCAGCTCGCACGCGCACTGGCACGGTTCAAGGGTGGCAGGATAGTCCTCCTCGTCCCGGAGACCCCGCACCGCTGCGGCATGTACCCCCACGAGGCCGTAACAACCCTTGCAGAACTCTTCGCTAACCGGGAGAGGAAGGTCCAGGTAACACTCATGACCCCGGAGAAGAGCCCGATGGGCTCCCTGGGCCCCGACTTCCCGAAGACATGGCTAGCTAAGTACGAGGAGCTGGGCATAGAGAGGGTCATACACAATGGGCTCCAGGAGATAGACCCGAAGAGGCGCGTCATAAGGGCGGGCAACGTGGAGGAGAGATACGACCTGCTCATAAAGGTGCCGCCGAGCAGGCTACCCGAGCCCCTGGCGAGGAGCGAGGGCTTCAGGTACAAGCAGGACCCGCGCTGGGCCGATGTGAGGCCCAGGACGTTCCGCCACCCAAGCTACGACGAGGTCTACCTGACTGGGGAGCACAGCATGGTGCCCGCTGGCCTGGTGACAGCCGGCATACCAGTCCACTTCGCCTCTGAGTACGCAGCCAACCAGGTGGTGAGCGAGATACTCGGCGGCTACCCCGTCGCCGGCATAACCAAAGTGATGACCTGCGTCGGCTACTACGGGGCGGGCAGCGGCCTCGCCGGCAACTGCGAGCTAGACTTCGACAGGGAGAAGGGTAAGTGGAGGCTCGGCTGCTACGTGGCCGGGACATCACCGATAATAAGGCTGATGAAGGAGGCTTTCTACAAGGCCTGGATAGCAAGCCTAAAGTAAACCCCCGTGGAAGAGCGTTACCCACCTGGGTTGGAGGAGAGGTGTCCCGGGCATGGCGGTCGTGAAAAAAGAGGAGGCCGCGGCGGCCCTGCTTGACGAGGAGGCGAGCAAGGCCCTCGAGTCACTAGTCGAGACAGCCATAGCATTGAAGAGAAGCGGTATACTTGACATGCTGCGCGTCATAGCCGAGAAGAGTGATGAGCTACTAGCCCTCATAGGCAATGATGTACCGACGCAGCGCGCCCTTGGACTAGCCCATGCCGCCCAGTCCGGCCTCGCCAAGCTGACCCCGGGCGAGGTGCTCGGCGCAAAGAACACGGTAGAGTTGATGACTGCCTGCAGCCTCAAGGCGATGGCGTCAACCAAGCCTGAGGAGGTTAAGCCAAAGGGCCTCTTCGGGATGCTTGGAGCCCTCCGGGACAAGGATGTGCAGGTCGGGCTGGCATTCCTCCTAGCGATAGCGAAGGGCCTCGGAGCCTGCATAAGGAGCCAGACCGGCAAGGCCTAGCCGGGGGCCTTTCCAAGCATTTTCTCGACGCGTGAGAGGAAGCGACTCACCTTCACAGCCTCGGGTGAAACCTCAACGAGGCCCTCCCTCGTCGCGACGAGGTGGCGTCTCCGGAACCTCCCTGGCATGATTTTCTCGAGCTCCTCGACGACGTAGTGTAGCTGGATGCAGTGCATGCTCCCGTCAGTGGTGAGCACTACCACCTCCTCTATGCCGGGGAGCCTGGCTAGTATGCCGGCGAGCTTGAAGCCTATCATGTTTATGTGCTCGGCCTCGGGGCAGGCGGTGAGGACCGCGTAGTCGCCTCCGAGGAGCCTCCTCAGCCCCTCCAGGGCCCATGGCTTCTCGGTCTCGATGCACCTTCCGAGGATGACTAGCGTCCTTTTACCCCTTAGCGCCCTTGCCGCCGTGTTCGCGTCCAGCAGCCTCGGGAGCCTGTACACCGCCGCCGCCCGGCTCCAGGCGGCGATACGCACGGCTCCTCCTTAGCCACTTCTCCTTCTCCTCCGGCGGAGCGACATGGACGTCAACGGGGTGTATCCGCTTCACTAGGCCTGCCTCCTTCTCCGCCTCCTCCACTATTTTCTTCAACTCCTCCTTGGCTATCCTGGCCCTAGTGACCACCAGGACGTCGACATCATGGGCTACCTCGTACTCGCCCCGGGCAACGCTCCCAACAAGATAGACCTCTGCATCCCTTATCCTGCGGCGCAGAGCCTCCACGAAACGCGGTAGCCAGCGCTCCCACTCCCTGACATTCCTCTCCCTCAGCTCGAGCTTGTAGTCAATGTATTCACTCAGTCTCCGCCCCGTTATACGGTAGTACAGGTACTCTGTCACGAAGCTGCCGACGAGCATAGCCGCGAACACGGCTATCTGGGCCGGAGCGGTCACAGCCATCCGGTAGAGCATTATGGCGAGAGCCGCCAGGGCGCCCGCGAACCCAGCGAGGGTTATCACTGGGTTCGTGCGGGCCTCCCTCCTGAGCCGATAGGCGGCCAGGTTGACCATTGCGAAGATTAGGAGGAAGCCTCCGCTGCCCGCGGCCGAGATGGCCTCGAGGCTCGCGGTCTCGACCAGCAGGAGGGCTAGCACGCTTATGATGATGAGGCCCTCGGGCGCCTGGCGCCAGACCCTTTTCTCGACACGGCGGGGCAGCTGGCCATACTTCGCAACTATGTAGCTTATCCTCGCAGTCCCGTAGAGCGTCGCGTTTATCGCGCTGCTCGTCGAGGCCAGGGCGCCCGCGACTACTAGGTAGAAGCCGAGCTGCCCAAGGCTCGGCTCCGCGGCCGCTGCTAGCGCGTAGTCACGGTACTTTATCACATCCTGGAGGCTGAGCACGCCCGCGGTCACGATAGCGACGAGCACATAGACTGCTATGACTGTTATGACTGATGCGTAGAACGCCCTGGGCAGTATCCGGGGGTCTTCCACGTCCTGCGCCGCGTTAGCTATTAGCTCAAAGCCCTCGTAGGCAAGGAATATTATCATACCACCGGTTATAATGTTTGTCAATGGCGGCCAGTTAGAGGGACTGAAGCGCCCCCAGTCCACGAGGCCAAGACCAGCACCAGCGACTATCAACAGTATGCCCAGCTTGAACAGCACAAGCGCGTCCTCAACACGGCCACTCACTAAGGCTCCGAGGGCATTGACGAATACGAACGCAGCTATCACTAGCGCCGCCAGCAGATGCTTCAGGAAGAGGCTCTCTCCGGCCACACTGGCACCGTAGCTGCCGAACGCATAGGCGTAGAGAGCTATCATGACAACGTAGCTTGCGAGAAGGAGCACATTAAGCCCGCCGCTGAGAAGCCCCGGGCCGAAGCCCCGGACAAGGAACTCAACCGTACCGCCCTCGCTGGGGTACCTTACACTGAGCTTCGCATAGCTATAGGAGGTCGCAAGCGCCACAAGCCCCGCTATCAGGAAGGCAACTGGGGCGGCGTAGCCAGCGAGCTGGAGGCTGAGCCCAAGGACGGCGAAGATACCACCACCTATCATCCCGCCGACGCCAATGCTGTAGGCCTCAAGGAAGCCGATCTTCTCGCCACGACGATGCACGTTGAGACTAGTAGCTACTTGAGCAGCCTCCGCCCGAGCCAAGACACGGGACACCCATCAACGCTTCAGCGAGTAAGCCCTACCGAGGGCCCGGCTCCGAGAAGACGTAGTGACGCATCTACGAGAGTTAAGAACAGTACACCAAAACCCCGGACCAGATAAAGGGGAATAGATTGAACCGCCAGGTATGAGGAGGCCCAATGAGATAGGCATCCATCTGCCCTCCGCAGCCGAGGTGCAGAGGGCTATGGCGGCCAGGCTGGAGGAGAGAGTGCTGGCATACCTACGCGACCACCAAGGCGCCGGCCCGAGGGAGATAGCCGACGCCCTAGGCGAACCGCTAACCGCTATACGGAGAGCCCTGGCGAGGCTGAGGGACGCTGGGCTCGTCGCCCGCGGCGAGGAGGGCCGCTACTACGCCGTAGCATACGCGGTGAAGGGCCCAGGGCCCCTGGAGCTGCGGAGAAGAGTGAGCCACCGCCTTGGACCGGACTGCGAGGCCCTCGCAGCAAGGCTGGAAGACCTTGAGAGGGCCGTCAAGCTGCTTGACGAGAGGCTCCGCCGCCTAGAGGAGAAGTGCCGAGACAAGCCTAGCCAGTAGTCCCGAGCCACGAGGGAGCCAAGGAAAAGGGAAGGATTAGGAGAGCCGTCTAGGCAGGGACAGCTTGACTTGCCCGGGCCGCCGACGCCGCACGGACCAGGCCGAGCCTCATAGGCCTAGCAACTATCACACAATAGGGAGCGCCGCCGTTGAGCCCCTGCTCCTCCTCGTAGGCGAGGTACTTCTCGCCAGTCACCTCCTCGAGGACTGC